>JAJRYW010000455.1 GCA_024275555.1 Calditrichota bacterium
AATTATTTCAGCAAATTTAATGTCGAATACGCACAGATTTCTCTTCCCGGCAAACCGGGATTCGTGGCAACGCCATCCCGCGCCAACGGCGCCACGTTGTGGTTGAGAAAATGACAGTGGTTTTTTAAAGTTAATAATTACAGTGCGATAAAAGGTAATAAGGTCTATTTAGAGATGGGTGTTTATTAAAAATTTACGTCTCACGTCTCACGTCTCACGTCTCAAAATTTTTCCCCAAACCGTCTACGCATCCAAGAACTTCGAGTCAGGCGGGCTAAAAGCTCAATCGCACTTGCTGGTTCTTCACCGCACTGACATCAATTTCCTGATCCGCCTCCGCCATCAATTTGCCGTCGCGCATTAAATTGATATAGTGGGTTCCGCTGGAAATCACCAATTGCCGGAGAGGAGTAACATAGGGGAGCAGCTTGCCATCCAGCAAGATGGAAGCGCCCGGTTCGGGAGTCAAAACCGCAATGGTATCGATTTCGGTTTCCGGAATTAAATTAAACGTCAGGGGAATGACCCGGCCCGGGTCTATTTCCAGCAATTTCACCGGCGGAATCGAGCGGTAGCCGTTTTCGCAAACACGTATTTCGTACACCCCGGCGGGAATCGGGATGCGGCCGCTGTTTGCTTTTATGCCGGAAAGCCGGTTGTTCAGATACACATAGGCGTCGGAGCGGTTGCTGCTGATCTCCAGGTAGCCCAGGTTATCCGCCGGCTGGAAAGTAAAGTTCAGGCGGGTAATCCCCGCTTCTTTTATGAGAATCCTCCGGTGCTGAGGTGTAACCGTATAGCCGTTTTTCACCGCGGATATAACGTGATAGCCCGCAGGTATTTCCAGTACACCGGTTGTACTCGCGGGCATGGCTAAGCCATCAACAAAAAGACGAAAGCCGGCTACATTGGCGGAGATTTCCACTTTACCCAGTTTACCGGTATTTTTGAATTCGAAAAAGGCCGTGGATAGTTTGTTGGGCTCTACAATCACTTTTTGCATCGGCGGCCAAAAGGAATAACCGTCTTTGTATACCGACACAAAATAAACGCCGGGTTTCATATTCACAAAAGTATCCGGGGTAAAAAAGTTTTGTTTAATTGCCCCATTTAAAAACACCTGGGCGCCGGGAATATCGGTGGTTATGACCATATTCCCGGTTTTGGGCTTCTGGGCCGGGCGGTATTTATAGAGAAAATAAAAAGTCCCCAGCGCCACGGCTAAAATCCCCAGGTTGACGCCATATTTGATCATCTTGCGACGGCGTTGTTTTCCCCGGTGGGATGATTTTTTCTTGGTGCGCCGGCGGGAATAGCGATGATCCGCCTCTTCCGGCGACAACCATTCCACCTCGCCGCGGTGGTTGACATACTTTACATAGCCGCGCTCGGTAAAATAGCGTTCTTCTTCCTCTTCCTTGATCTGTTGGCGGATACGGCTTTCCAGGCTCTCGCGCCGCTTCTCTTGATCCTTCTTCTGACGTTCCCTGAGCCGTGCTTCCCTGGTTTCCAGTTCCTTACGAATTTCTTCCCGGATTCGCTTTTCCTCTTCAGGGGTCAGAGGCATAAGTGTATTCTCCTGTTATTATTGTTCATGCGGATAACTCCGTCCCGTTTTTAAAGCCAACCCTGCTCCCGGTACCATTCCAGCGTGGAACGCAACCCCTCCTCGATGGACAACTCCGTTTCAAATCCCAATTGATCTTTAATTTTCCGGGGAGAGATCACCCAGAAGGGGTTATTCACTTCTTTAATTTTTTGGCGATTTAAAATGGTTGGCTTGCCGGTGATGTGGGCGCCAACTTCCATCAGCCCGCCAAACAGATAGGCGACCGGGTAGGGAATCGGGATATTCAACACCTTTTTGTTCATTTGTCTTTGCAGAATTTCGATTACCGACGACCAGGCGCACGCTTCCGGATTGCATATATTGTAAATTTCACCGGCCCCGTTGCGGTGTTGGGCCGCCAGTATAATTCCCCGCGCTAAATCGAACACATGGATGATACTCACATACTGGTCGACCTTTCCCACCTTCAAGTTAAGCCCGTTTTTAATGTTTTTGAAGACCTCGAAGACATCGCTGTCGCGGTGGCCGTAGACCGCCGGAGGACGCAGGATGGTGATGGGCAGGTCATCCCAAAATTCCCGCACCACTTCCTCCGCTTGCAGTTTGCTGCGGCCATAATCGGTGATGGGCTGCATCGGCGCATCTTCCGGCAGCGGATCGGCGCTGGGAGAAGGGCCTTGCGCCGCCTGGCTGCTCACATGCACCACCCGCTTCACCTGGGGATTAACTGCCTTGATGACTTCTAAGATATTCCCGGTAGCCTGTACGTTGCCCTTGTAAAATTCATCGGTAGAGAGCGCCTTGGTCACCCCGGCAATATGGAGCACATAATCCGCCCCGGCAATCCCCTCCTCCAGGCTCTCCGGCTCCGAGAGCGATCCGTAATGGTAGTGCACCGGCAAATCCTTCAGCCAGCGCAGGTTGCTGGTCTTCCGCACCAGGCAATGCACCTCCTCGCCCTGCTTCACCAATTGATCTGCTACCCAACTGCCCACAAAACCGGTCGCACCGGTAAGAAAATATTTCATATGTCATCCCGCTCGTTACAGTTATGCTGCGTTTATTGGCAAAGAAGATACGGAACAGGGGGAAAGATTGCAATAGCGTTGTCCGAGTATCAGGGGAGTGGCCCTCATTCCAGTGCTCTGCGCGTACCTCATTCCAGTGCTCTGCGCTGGAATAAATCCGGGAGGCTCC
>JAJRYW010000456.1 GCA_024275555.1 Calditrichota bacterium
AGCGCCGTGCTGATCGCCCAAAACGGTTTGACGCCTTACCACGATTTTGCCTTTTTCCACATGCCTTACCTGGTTCTGCTAAACGCATTTTTGTTTGGCGAGGGCGGCTTTCTGTTGCTCAAAGCGCGGCTATTGTCCGCTTTGTTTAGCGCGCTTAGCTTGTTGCTTATCTATCTGAAAATCTACCGGCTTACCCAACCGGCCTCGGATGCAAAACGGTTTCTTCTGCCGGCCGCCGCAGTTTTGCTTTACCTGAACTGCCAGCTTTTTGCCTACACCACCGGCTTAGCCTGGAACCACGATAGCGCAACCTTCTTTGCCCTGGCTGCCTTTCTTCTCTTCCTGCGTGCGCTTCGGGCGCCGCAGAAATGGGGCGCAGTGCTGGCAGCGGGGCTGTTCTTAGCCGTAGCTGCCGGTATCCGGCTTAGTTTTGCCCCGCTCTTTGCCCCGTTTTTTATGCTGCCCTGGTTTTACCGGCGGCAACTTTCCCGGAAACATCTCTGGCAACTGCTGGGGGGATTCTCGCTGGGCTACCTGCTGGGAATGCTGCCGGCTTTTTACTATTTTCTGCAAAGCCCGGATGCTTTTCTGTTCGGAAACTTCGGCTATCCGGCGCTGAACACCCTCTACCGCCAGGATATCGGCTTTACCCGGGGGATGAATATCGGTCTCAAGCTTCTCTTAATGGGTGAAGTCTTCCTCCAGCCGACCAATCTTTTTGTACTGTTCGCCGCTATTCTGTTGGGATGGAAAAAACGCTTCCTGGCGCCGGCAAGGCAACATCGCGGCTATGCAGAACCCTTTTTCATCCTGTTGATGACGCCCTTTGTGCTGCTTGGCGCATTGGCCCCCACCCCGGCGCAACTACAGTATTTTTACCCGGTTTTGTTTTGGACAGCCCTGGTTCCCATCTATGGATTGATTTATTTTAGCTTAGACAATCCCGCGATATTCCGGAAAGTCGCGCCGCTGGGGATTATACTGGGCATTCTTTCCCTGCCGGGCTTATCACAATATCCCAATTTATATGATTTGCCCAAAGACCATAAATGGGAAACGGTAATCAACCACCGGGTGGGGAAAGAGATGGCCCGGCTGCTGCCCGAAAAGGCCGTGGTGCTCACCCTGGCCCCAATACCGGTGCTGGAAGGGGGATTGTCTATCTACCCGGAATTTGCGACCGGGCCGTTTGCTTATCGAACCGCAAAATTTTTGTCAAGGGAAGATCGGCAGCGTTATCATTTTGTAGGCCAGGCGGATTTGGAAGAGTTCCTGAAAAAGAAGCCTCCCGAGGCGATACTTACCGGCTACGAGTGGAGGGATGATCGCGGTCTGGAAGAATATGCCCGCAAGCACGGCTACCGGCTAAAACGGCTTTCCAACGGCAAGGTGCTGTGGATAAAGAGATAAAAAAAACGCCGTCCCGTGGCCGGGACGGCGTTTTCGTTGGCGTCATATCCTGTTTACATGACCACTATGCCTTCCGTGTTGGCATTCTCCAATTTCTTCAAATTGAGATTGTTGTGAATCAACACGGCGCGCTGCAAGATGGGGGTGGTGATGGTGCAGCGGATAAACTTCCCGCCGACAATCTGGGTTTCCCGCATCACCGGCTTGGTGATTTTGCAGTTCTCAAAAATCGTCTCGCGGATAATTGCGGTGGCAAAGCGGCAGTTATGCAGGCGGCAGGTCTTAAACTCCACCTCATCCAAAATACAGCCGATGTAGTTGGCCTGGATCAGATCGCTCATAGCAAAACGACAGTTGTAGAACTGGCTTCCCGAGCACAGGGCGTTGTCCAGTTTGCTGTCCAGAATATTGAGATTATCAAAATAGCTCATCATAAAATTGCCATCGTTGATCTGGACGCTCTTCATCTCCACATCTTTCCAGAAGCTGTTTTTCAGATCCGCAGATTTTATGTAGAGATTGTCAAACTGGCAGCTTTTGATTTTCAGCAAATTCCCTTCCACCAACGACATGTCTACATCCTGGAACTGCGAATCAACTATAATTGCTCCACTCAAGGTGGCCTGAACCAGCTTGGTGTTCATAAATTTACAATTCTGGAAGAAACTCCGTTTGAAGTTGGCGTTTGTCAAATTGGTGTTCGACAAATCAACATCAATGAATACTGCGCTCATAAACGAAGCGCTGCGCAGATCCAGCCCCGTTAAATCATAATTTTCCAGCACCACCTTATCCAGCGTCACCGGCGCAACCGAATTCTCGATATTGCCCCTTAACTTTTTGAGATAGGCTTTCTTATCAGGGATATGCTGCCAACAATAATGAGTAAAGGAAATCGGCTTAAACGGACATCCTTCAATCGCACACTTGTGATAAGACATATTAAACATCCCTCTCTGAAATAGGTAGTAATTACCCAATTTATACTATAATAGCGGGTTAATTATAAAAAATTAAGTCTAAAAATCCAACGATAAAAATAATTATTAGTTTCAATCTAAAAAATACTTCTATATATTCTTTAGTTTTGAAGTTTTGACTTCCCTTTTCTGTTGCCTGCCAAAACCTGTCCATAAAATAAACCCCGCATTGCGGAAGGCGTTCCCCGGTTTGGGCTAAACTTATCGTCTTTTTGATTTAGAAATGTGTGCTGGAAAACAAATTTGCATAGAGGAAAACAAAAATTGCTGCAGAATTGAAGCCGCATAACTGGAGGGTTAAGAAACTCATTACGATAAATGCCAGGCCCGCCGCCGCTAAGGAAGCCGTCAGGTATTGCCCGGACAGCAGCCCGCTGATAACCTTTCGGAAAAAGACAGCATAGATAAGCACTACCAGCAGCAAGCCGAAAACTCCCTGGTTCATTAAGGCCTGCAAGTAGTCCGATTCCCAACTGCCATAGGGGCTGTCGACCAATCGTTTCCGGCTGGAAAGGCCGCGTCCCATCAGCAGCGCCTTCCAGTTCCCTTCCCGGATATCAGCATCGAGAATGCGCAGGGCGTCTTCTACAATGCTTTTGCGGCCGCTGGTGAAATCCGGCCGGGAGACGCCTTCTCCGGCGGCGCTCTTGCGGCCGGCAAAGGGATTCACACGGGGGTTGTCCGACTGAAGCAGCACACTCCCCAGCGCCATCGGCAACGCGATTAGAAAGGCAATCCCCAGGCTTTTTTGCCAGAGGCTTAATCGGCGGCGGCGAAGCCAGCGGAAGAATTCCACCAGGCCCCAGGCCCCCAGGCCCAGGAACAGGCCCAGGAAAGCGCTGCGGGTGTAGGTCCACCACAGCGCCGTAATCTGTACCAGGAGCGAGAAGGCTATCAGCCAGCGCCTGGCGGAGGAATGGTGAATAAATACCCCAATACTCAGCGGAATGGTGAAAGTCATCAACGCGGCCAGGGTAAAATACCCTCCGAAGAAACCCTCCGTGCGGGGCATTCCCGAGAAATGGTTGACGACGCCCGCCAGGGCGCTTAGCCCGGCCCCGTAGACCATCCACTCCAGCCAGAGGGCCCGGTGCGGCCGGATCACCCGATCCGCCTCCAGGCTTACCGGTATGAGAGCGAACAAGACCAGGTGGGGAAGCAAATCCTTCGGCTGACTCCAGGACTGGCCGGACACAATAAAAGCATACAACCCGGAAACCAGGTAAATCAAAACCAGCCCCGGAACAGCGCGGGTAATCACCGGCCGGCGGTGCAGCGCTAAATAAATCGTATAAAAAAAGAAGAGCGCCGCGCCGATTTGGACCAGGATGTGGCTGAGAAAAAATCCGGCGCAGAAGAGCGCCAGCAGGGAGCGGGGAATCCAAAGCGGCGGCGCGTAAGGGGAGTTAGTAGGCATTTTCCCCCCGGATGATTTCGAAGATGGTCAGGAAAATAATTTTCAGGTCGAACCAGAGCGACCAGTTCTCAATGTAATACAGGTCATATTTGGTGCGTTCCTCGATGGGCGATTGTCCCCGCAGGCCGTTTACTTGCGCCCAGCCGGTCATCCCGCAGCGCACCCGCTGCCGCTCGATGTACTGGGGAATTTTCTGCCGGAATTGCTCCACAAAAAATTTTCGTTCCGGCCGCGGCCCCACCAGGCTCATTTCCCCTTTCAAAACGTTGATCAACTGCGGCAGTTCATCCAAACTGGTGCGCCGTAAAAAACGCCCGATGGGGGTTACCCGGGGATCGTCTTTTCGCGCCCACACCGGGCCGGTCTGCGCCTCGGCGTCGCTGCGCATGGAGCGGAACTTCAGCATCTCAAACTCCCGCCCGTCCAATCCGACCCGTTTTTGCACGTAAAACACCGGGCCGGGAGAGGAGAGCTTGACCAGGATGGCCAGCAGCGCCAGCAGCGGAGAAAGCACAAACAACGCGAGGGCGGAAACCACGATATCAAAACTGCGCTTGAGAAAGCCCTGCCACCCGGAAAGCACATAGGATTTGATCTGCAACAGGGGAAGCCCGCCGATCTCCAGGGAGTGAAAGCGACGGCTCATCAGGTCGAGAACATCCGGAATGTAAAACAGCTCCGTATTTTTACCCTCCGTGGCCCGGACCACCTTCCAAATCTGCTGGTGATCGCTCTGGCTGAAGGTGATCATCAATCCGTCGATTTCCGACTCGGCTAATTTTTCGCTTAGCTGTTCCGGCCTGCCCAGGTAAGGCAAGTCAAGCGACTCCACCGGCTGGTCGCAGAAATAGCCCTGCAGGGCGATTTTATAGTTCTGATCAGCCAAAATGCGCTGGTGGACATAAGGCAGTTTCTCCGGCGAACCGATCAGGCCGATCTTCAATATCCCGTAGCCGCGGCGGAGCAGCCGGCGTTTGAGACGATGAAAAATCAGCCGCCCCAGAATTACAAAAAGGTTGGTGTTGATGAAGATCAGCAAAAATACCAGGCGGGAGTAAGAAAAGCCCCGGTAGAGAAAGGCCCCGCTCATGGCAAAGAGAATTCCTAAAAAACAGACTTTGAAAACCACCGGAACATCTTCCCAAAAGCTGCTGAAGTAGCGGGTGCGGTAGGCTCTCCGAAGTCCGAACAGGATGATCAGCACCAGCAGCAGAAAGAGCGAAAAAAGAATATACATTTTGACGCTCGGGTATCCCTTGGTCACCGGAAACAGTTTGGTGAGCGGGGAATAAAAACGCAGGTAGTACGAAAACAAGAACGCCGCCTCGATGGCGATCATATCGATCAGCATCTTCAAAGAGGGGATTAGCAGGTTACGTTTATAGATGTTTTCGCTCATGGCGTTTTCTTTATGGTTCGCGTCTTATCCGAAGTAGTCTTGCACCTTCTGGTGGATGAACTGCCGAATCTCCTGCTCAAAGCGTTCCCGGCTGAATTTTTGGGAATGGCGACGGATAAAGTTAGCATCCCAGTTTAGCTTTTCCAATTGTTCAATCGCCGCTTGCAGCGCCTCCGGGGTTTGCCGGTCAAAAAAGACCCCGCTGCACCGGCCTTCATTTTTAGCGTCAAAGCCGAGCACGGTTTCCATAGCCCCGCCGCGGCGGTAGGCGATGACCGGTTTTCCGCAGGCCTGCGCCTCCACCGGTGTAATCCCGAAATCCTCCTCGCCTGGGAAAATCAGCGCCCGGCAGGAGGAGTAGTACTGGCGCAGCGTCTGCGAATCTGCCCAGCCCAGAAAACGGATATTTTCTGCGGCCTGCTGTTCCAACTTCGCCCGCTCCGGCCCGTCGCCAATCACCACTAATTTTTTGCCGGTGCCGCGGAACGTTTGCACCGCCAGTTCCACCTTTTTGTAAGGCAC
>JAJRYW010000457.1 GCA_024275555.1 Calditrichota bacterium
ATTACCCACTTTTGCGGAGCCATATTGGCCATCATTTAGCGCCCCTCACTCCCGAGCAAAGGCGGCGGCGCAACACCGTAGATGGCAAAAATGGTATTCCCCGGGCGCAGAACATCATAAGCCGCCTTTGCGGAGCTTTTCCCGCCAGCCCAACTTTGACCGTCTAAAAGCAATGGCCGCGTCTTTTGCGGCGATTGCGGAAATGCATTCAACGCTCCCAACCCCATCTAAAAACCAAACCGCCGGGGGAAACGGAACCCCATCTAAAAACCAAACCGCCGGGGGAAACGGAACCCCATCCGCATAGATTGTATCTCCTAGGCGCTAACATTATAATTAGACGCCAATTTCCCAGGTTGTCCTATGTCTAATAATAGACATTTTAATTCTCTTTCATCCATTTCTCTAAATCAGGATTGACCAGGTGGATGTAAGGAATTTCCTATACAGATTCACTTCCCACCTGTTTTCACGGCCAAAAACCAAACAACCTGTCAACTGCTAAGACACTCTATCAGAAGGGACGTCCTGTCCGGATTGTATCATAATTTGTGGGATTCTGTTTTCAATATACGGAGGTCGGAAAATATGTGCAAATTAAAAATTGCCGGGTCGGCCCTCATGAGGCGTTACTTAAATACAGGAGCACATGGCCGGGCAATTCCCGGGCAATGTTTAAAAGTTTTGTTTTTCTCCCCACAAAATTTTTCAGCCCTTATATTATCCCGCTGATAGAAGTTTGATTAACCCAAATTCCGAAACTCAGGTTATGAGGCAAACCATTTCATCCATCCTGCCGGCCCATCTCCGCTACCTGCTGCTGGTCTACCTGCTGGGCCTGGCAGCCTTTACCCTGCCCCGGCTGGTGCTGCTGGTACAGCATCTGGATAAAGTAACGGATCTGCCCCTAACCATCTCCTTGACCGCCTTGTGGATGGGGTTCCGCTTCGATACGGTCATCAGCGGCTATTTTTTGGCGATTCCCTTCCTGCTTTTGACCGGCCTGGCGGTCTTGCCGCGAGCGCCCCGCCGGGGCTATCTGACGACGGGGGTACTTCTTAATTTGCTCTATATCGTAGGCTTTTTTGCCGCCTGGGCCGATGTGCCCTATTTCAACTATTTCAATTCCCGGCTAACCGTCGCCGCGCTGCAATGGACCGATACGCCGGGATTTATGGCCAAAATGATTTTCCAGGATTACCATTACTATCCCTACCTGCTGGCCTTTATCTTTACCGCAATCATTTTCTCGCTGGTTCACTGGCGGATTTACCGTAAATATTTATCCGCTTTACCTGCGCTCACCCCGCCAGGGGGATGGAAAATTTGGGCCCGGTTCATCTCGGTTTCGCTCCTTGCCGCCGCGCTGCTTTTTCTGGGGATTCGCGGGCGAGTCGCGGTAAAATCGCCCATCCGCTGGGGAACCGCATTTTTTTCACCCTACCCTTTTCCCAATCAACTAGGATTAAATCCGGTTTACACCTTTTTTCAATCCTGGCTGGAGAGCCGCAAGCCGGAACAGCAGCGATTGCACTTAATGGACGACCGGCAAGCCCTGGCGCTGGTGCAGGAGTATTTGCAGATCAGCCCGGACTCCGCTTTCAGCTCGCCGCTGGCCCGCCTGGAAATTCCCCCGCAGGCAACCCGCCGGGCTAATCTGGTGCTGGTGCTGATGGAAAACATGGCCGCTGCTAAAATGGGCCTCTTTGGCAATCCTGAGCAGCGAACACCCCATCTGGATAGCCTGGCAACCCATCATTCGCTTTTTTTTCGCAATTTTTACTCCGCCGGGATCCACACCTACAATGGGATTTACTCCACCTTATTCGGATTGCCGGCGCTGCTGAACAAGCATCCCATGAAAAGCACCGAGAGCATGCAGCCGTTTGCCGGCTTGATCTCGGCGCTCAAAGCGCATCATTATCAAACCATTTTTTTTGCCACCCATGATGAACAGTTTGACAACATGGGCGGTTTTTTAAGCTTTAACGGCGTGGATCGGGTGGTTAGCCAGAAAGACTACCCGGCCGGTGAAGTGCGTTCCACACTGGGCGTGCCGGACCATGTGATGTTCCGGGAAGCGCTTCCCTATCTGAACAAGTTGGGGCAATCCGGCCAGCCGTTTCTGGCGATCCTGCTCACCGCCAGTGATCACGGGCCGTACGTGATTCCGGAGGACATCCCTTTCCACCCACGCCCCGGGGATATCCGCCGGCAGATTGTCGAATATGCCGATTGGGCGCTGGGATATTTTATGGAAATGGCCCGCCGGCAGCCCTGGTATGAAAACACCGTGTTTGTATTTGCAGCCGATCATGGAACCAACATCAACCCGGTGTACGATCTGCCGCTCAGCTACCACCACATCCCTTTCATCATCCACTCCCCGGCGCTGATTCCGGAAAACCGGGAATTTGACAAACTTGGCGGGCAAATTGATGTCTACCCGACCCTGATGGGATTTCTGGGACTGCCCTTTGTAAACACCACCCTGGGTATGGACCTGCTCCACCGCAAACGCAGCAAAATTTTTTTCAGCGCGGATAACAAATTAGGCGTGCTGGATGAAGAATTTTTCTATATCTGGCGGCGAAACGGCAGGGAGTCGCTCTATCGCTACCGGGACCGGGATTTGACGGATTACCGCGACCGCTTCCCGGAACGCACCGAAGAATTGCGCCGCTACGGCCTATCCATGCTGCAAACCGCCCAGGTCGTCATCGAGAAAAAATGGGTTGCCCCCCAACCGCTCCCTTAACCTCTACCGCCGCCTTCCTCTTCACCCTTTATTTCCTCGGAAAACACATACTTCTCCGGATCAATCACCGGCTGATAGTTGAAGAGCTTGTTCCACAGGTTCAGGGTGGTGGCAACGTCAAACTCACAATAATGCACAATGCGCGACCACTCATTTTTCAGGTAGGCCTGGTAAACCTTGTCCCCGCTCAAATCCTCCTTGGGGCTGGGGAGGCCGTGCAGTTCCGCCAGTATTCCCAGGGGCAATACCCGCTGCATGTCCCAGTTGTAGTACTGCATCATCAGGTCAAAATGAGGGTCGTTGGAAAATCGCCTCAAATTGGTAAAGCGAGAGTTGGAAGGCCGGATACCGTGGTGCGCCATCCGTTGCAGGATAAAGGGGATGTCAAAATTGAGCCCGTTATAGTGGATGAATTTTCCCCGAATCCCCCGGCAAATTTTATCGAACTCCCGTAAAATTTCCTCCTCCTTGTGCCCGTACAACGATTTCAGCTTGATCGACCCGTCGTCGTTGATGTAGCCTAATGAGATGCAGATGATTTTGCCGAAATCGCCGTGAGTGCTGGCAAAATAGGAGTAATCAAAATCGGGATTGCGCTCCTTCTGGCGGTCAATTTTTTGTTGAATTTTTTCCTGAACCGTTTCACTGTACTCGCTAATATCTGCCGCGGGCGCCGTTTCGATGTCTAAAGCAAGATGGTCTGCCATAAAATTACCTCGATTATTTTGTTTTTTTACATACTAAACTGCCTATCCGCTCGCCTATCAAGGAATGAATTTGCTGAACGTTGCCAATATCTCCCGGAGAGGAGGCAGTTCCAATTGACGCACTTTGATGCCGGTTGCTTTAAAAATGGCAACCGCCGCTTTGTGGAAATCTTTATCATGATGCTTGTCGGAGAGGTAAATCACTTCGGAAAATTTCTTTTGGGCGATGTGTTTTGCACATTCGTTGCAAGGGAAGAGCGTGGCATAAATGCGGCAATTCCGCAGGTCGTTAATGGTCGAGTTCAGGATGGCGTTGGCTTCGGCATGTACTACGTAGGGATACTTGGTTTCCAGCCACTCTCCGTCGCGCCCCCAGGGGAAATGAGATTCATCGGCGCGGGCCACAAAGCCGTTGTATCCGGTGCCGACAATATGGTTCTCCTCATTAACAATAACCGCGCCCACCTTGCTGCTGGGGTCCTTGGAGCGCAGCGAGGTGAACAAAGCAATCCCCATAAAATACTCATCCCAACTTAAGTAGGTTAATTTTTCCATATCGCTCCTGTATTAGAGGTTATTCGGGTTGCAAAGAAATGTGGACAACTTCCGCCGGGGCCTGGTAGCGCAGCGGCGCCAGGGTTCGGCCCACGCCGTTGGTCACCAGAACCGGCATGCCTTTAAAATAACCGAGACCCCGGTAAAAATTACTTTCAAATCGCGTCGGAGTCAAAGAAAATCCGAAGGGGCGAAAGACCACCTGGCCGCCGTGGGTGTGCCCGGCCAGCACTAACTGATAGCCGTATTCATGGGCCAGCGCCAGAACCGTCGGGGAAGGCTGGTGTACCAGCAGAATTTTGAGGTCGGCCGGCGGGGCGTTTTCCAATAGGCTGCGCATGGTTTCCGGCGGCGTTTTAAAACTGTAAATGTAGGTGATTCCGGTGATCAGAATCGATGCTCCCCGGTAATTAATCAGGCTGTGTGCATTTTCCAGAAAAGTCCAGTTGCATTGCCGGAGGCCGTTGCGAATCCGGTTGGGGTTGGCCCAATAGTCGTGATCTCCCATACAGGCGATTCGTCCCAGGGGAGCGGTTGTCTGGCAGAGGAAGGTAAGGCCCGCCGGAATAAAGCTTTTTCCGGAAGTCACCAAATCGCCGCCAAAAAGAAGCAAATCCGGTGAAGTCTCCCGGAGAATCCGGGCAACCTGGTTTAATTTTGCCGGCCCGGTGTAGCGGTCCACCTGCACATCGGAAATAAAACCGAGGCGAAGGCCCCGGAGGCCCTCCGGTAAATCCGCTACCTGGATCCGGTAATTTGTGGTGCGCACCCGGTAGGTATCCCGATAGGCCCGGGCCGGAACATAAATTACGAAAAAGAGAACCAACAATAGAGTTAGCGATGGTTTGAGAGATTTCCACCAGGGGGAAAGGCGGGGAGAAAAGTAAAGCGCCCCGCTGATGATGTCCATCAGGAGAAAATAGGCCAGGAGCTCCGCCGCTATAATCAGCCCGATCCAGAAGGGGAAATTGAAGGCAAAGTCCTGCCAGTGCAGCCGGGGCCGGTTCAGAAAAAACATTGAGCCCGCCCCCCGGCGATAACCCATGATGACGGCAAGCGGCAAAAGATTAAACAGGAGAATAAGCGCCGCCATGCCGAGCCGCGTCAGCAGAGCCGACCCGTGGGTGAAGTGAAGCAGCGCGGAAGAAGCCTTCCATCCGACATAGAAATAAGCAATCAGCAAAAAAGGGGCTATCCGAAGAATCATCGCAATCGGCCAGGGCACGGCACATCCTTGGTTTTGGTTTTGGGTCTGGGTCGGAAAGCATAAAAAAATCACTTCCGCAATGGTTCTGAAATTATTCCTTTATAAATTACCCGATGTGTTGTAGAATTGAAGCCGGACTTGTTTAAACAATCTAACCCGAATAATTCAGAGCCGCCCACAACATGGTTCCGCCACAACCTGGTGCGGACGGCAGATGTTTGTAAATAATGCCGGCTAAATCTTAAACAATGACGCCATTTTACCTTTGGGGATAACCGATGGCCCGAAATGTATATCGATTTAAAGGGAATTTCAAAAGTTTTTTATTTGTGCTGGCGGTTTTGATTACCCTGGCATCTCTCTATTACACAAATACGCTGGTTAAGGAACTGCAAATGCAATCCCGGGAATTTCTCCGTTTTAAGGTGGAGGTTTTCGAAAAGAACATCAACAGCGAAGAGAGTGCGGATCTGAACTTCTTTTTTACCCGGGTAATCCAGGCCGCAGATTACCCGATCATTTACACGGACGCCAACCTGGCGCCATTGTTTTGGAAAAACATTAATATTCCTTCTCCCGGGAATCCCCGGGATATTTCTCCGGACACGCTGAAAATGATCCTGGATTTGATGGAGGAGTTCCGGCAAGAAAACCCGCCCATCCCGATCTCCTTCCAGGGGAACGTGTTGGGCTATTATTTCTACGGCCCTTCTCCGATTATCCAAAAACTGCGATTATTGCCCATTATTCAGATCATCGTGGTGGCTATGTTTGTACTGATCGGCTATGCCGGTTTCAGCTCCATTAAGAAGAATGAAGAGCGCTTTATTTGGGTAGGAATGGCCAAGGAAACCGCGCATCAGCTGGGTACGCCGCTCTCTTCTCAAATCGGGTGGCTGGAATACCTCAAGGCCGAGCCGGATCAACTGCCCAAAGTTCTTCCGGAGCTGGAAAAGGACCTGCGGCGTCTTCAGGTGATCACCAACCGGTTTTCCCAAATCGGCTCCCTGCCGGATATGAAGCAGGAGCGCCTCCCCGAGATCATCGATGACATCGTCAGCTATTTCCGGAGTCGCATCCCCCATAAAAACGGCAAAGTTCGCCTGGAGGTGGAACATCATCCCGGGGTATCGTTGGTCACCCTGAATGCAGACCTCTTCTCCTGGGTGCTGGAGAACCTGATAAAAAATGCACTGGATGCGCTGGAAAATAAGGGGGGCGTTATCCGGATTAAGACCGGTATGGTTGGAGAAAAGCGAATTTTTATCGATATTTGTGATAACGGGAAGGGGATTTCCGGCAAAGACCGCAAGGATGTGTTTAAACCGGGCTTCAGCACCAAGAAGCGCGGCTGGGGATTGGGCCTGAGCCTGGCCAAGCGGATTATCGAAGAATACCACGGGGGGAAAATCTACCTGAAGGAGAGCAGCTCCGGCAAAGGGTCCACCTTCCGGATTGTGCTGAAAAACCGGTAAATCCCGAGGCATTTTCTTCCGTTGATCGAACTCGTTAATCAAATGATCAAGCAACCATAATCATTGAATCTGCAATATTGCCGGCTCCGTGATATTTGCCGACAGAATAGTAACTCTTATATTAAGAATTCCCTCAAAAAATTCGATTATCAAGAAAGACCTGGTTGCCGGCCAGGCCGCTTATTGATGTATGGTTGGTTATCGCTTCCGGAAAGAGTTGGGAAAATTCTGTTTACTGATTCATATCTCAAGCCGGGCGCGTTTACGGTTGTTGGGCCGCGCCGACGCCAAACGAGTTGCTTAAGTTTACCGCAACCGGTATTCAATCTTTGTTATATATCGTAGATGGAACTGAGTGAGATTTCAACGGAATGAAAACAAAATCACCGACATCCCTGTCTGTTCAATTTGCGGTTAGTGCGACGCTGCTCTCCCTGGGAATATTGCTGCTTAGTTTCGTTTCCTACCGGTCTGTGCAGAGCAGTTTTTCCCGGGCTTTTGCAGAGAGCGCTGATGCGCTGGTCCAGGCGCAGGCAGATCGTTTCGGGGATATTTGGGCCTCCACTCCCCCGGGCAGCGCCATCCCGATACCGGAGGACCTGAAGAATCAGCCCACTATTTTATTTTTAGCCATTGTTGATTCGGCCGGGAATTTCCGGGGTGGATACCATGTTGAAGCGGCCCGGAGATTTCTGTCGCGCTCCGAGGCAAGCGCTCCGCCCCGCCGGGATGCCGATGGAGCCCTGGTCTTCCGTAAAAGTGTTTTTAGCCGGGAAAATTACCGGGGCGATCTCATTACCGGAATCAATTCCCGCCCGCTGCAGGAACAGGCAAAAAGCCTCCGGAACAGCTTTATCAAGATCTCTCTCCTGGCCCTGGCGCTTATCTGGGGAGTTGCCGGGCTGCTTTATCGTCAAATTACCCGGCCTCTGAAAGCAGCGGCGAAGCAAATCAGGCAGCTTAATCCGGCGCTGGACAAGCTCTCTTCGGCAACCAGCCGGCATCCCTTTCCACTGCTCTCCGGGGCGCTGTTTTCGTTTGCCGATAAAATCAATCAACGTATCGATGAATTGCAGCGCTACCAGGATCACCTGGACACTTTCTTCCGGCTAAGCCCCATTCCCATGCTGATCACCGATGCGAAGGGCAAAATAGAGCAGGCCAACCAGAGCGCCCTGGAACTGTTCGAGGTAGACGCGCAGACTCTCCAAAACGCCTCCCTGGAAACCGTGCTGAGCAGCAGCGATTTTCAAATCCTCACCACCCACATCCAGGATTCTCACTCGGATGTAGAGGGCTATGTAACCGCCATCCAAACCGAAACCGGCCAGAAAATCCTGGAGATCAATCTCTCGGCCATGCATGATCGCTCCCGGAAACTCTGCAATTATATCCTGGCTGCGATTGATGTTACCGATAAGATGAACACCCAGCACGAAATTTTTGAGAACCAGGTTAAGTTGGCCAAAATCAATCGCCAGCTTTATCAGAAAACACAGCAACTGGAAATTGCCAACGAGAAGGATAAAAAGACTGCCCGCAAATTGGCCCGGTTAATCGAGATCAGCTACGACACCATTCGCTGCAACAACTCCCAGGAGGTGCTGGAAATTCTGGCCCAAAACGGGCGGGAGTTGCTGGACGCCCAGGATTGCCTGCTCTACGTCTGGCAGCCGGGCGAACGGCATCTTTATCCGCAAATCCGCCTGGTTGTAGATGAGCGGGAAGGCTTTGCGCCCATCTTTACCGGCGAGACGGTGGTCTGGCGCACCTATCGCGACAACCAGTCCTTTTTCCTGAGTAGCGATTCGCTGCTGCCGGAAGACTACCAGGCCCTGCTGCTCGATGAGGAGCAAAGCCTGCACGTGATCACTGTGCCGATCAGCGACCAGGATTACAAATACGGGGTAGGAGTCTTTTTGCGGCGCGGCGAAGCCCCCTTTGTGGTGGAAGACCTGCACCTGATCACCACCCTGGCCCATCAAACAGCGGTGATGTTAGACAAGATTTACCTGGTGAATATGCTCAAGGAAAAGGCCAACAATCTGAATAAGCTGAACCAGGATTTGCAGCGCTCCCAGGAACAGGTAATTCAACTGCAAAAGATGGAAAGCCTGGGCACGCTGGTGGGCGGAATTGCCCACGATTTCAACAATATTTTAGGGATCATCACCCCCAACCTGGATTTGCTGCGCATGAACGCCGGCAGCGAGAAGAACGTGATGAAACGCGCCGAGATCATCCAGGATGCCGCGGAACGCGCGGCCGATTTAACCCGGCAATTGCTGATGTTCTCACGGAATCAGAAAGTAGAACTTGCTCCCCTGTCTGCCAATGAGCTAATCCGCCGGATGGCCGCAATGTTCCGGCGCGCCCTGGGCAAGCATATCGAAGTGCGCACGGAGCTGAAAACCGACCTGCCCAACATCAACGCTGACGCGACCCGGCTCAGCCAGGTGTTGATGAACCTGGCCGTGAACGCCCGGGACGCCATGCCGGACGGCGGGGTCATCGTCTTTCGCACCAACCTGGTGCGCTATGAACCGGGCGGCGAAGAAAACAAGCCGGCGGCAGACTATGTGCAGATCAGCGTGGAAGATACCGGCGCCGGGATTTCCAAAGCGCATTTAAGTAAAATCTTTGATCCCTTTTTTACCACCAAAAGCGTGGATAAAGGCACCGGCCTGGTGCTCTCGGTGGTTTACGGTATCGTCAAAAGTCACGACGGATATATCGAGATCGACACCGAGGAGGGCCGGGGCAGTAAATTCCACATCTACTTTCCCCCGACAAACAAACCGGTCAAGCGGGCCGCGCCGACGGTAAACGGCCGGCAAGCCCGGGGAAGCGAACACATTCTGGTGATCGATGATGAGGCGATGATTCGCGAATCTTTGCACGATTCCCTGGAATCCCTGGGATACTCGATAACGCTGGCTCACAGCGGTGAAGAAGGCGTCGAAATGCTTTCGGAAAAAGGGAATATTGATTTAGCCATTGTTGACCTGGCCATGCCGGGCTGGAACGGCGTGGAAACCATCGAGGAGCTGCGCAAGATTAAACCGGGGCTGAAAATTATCCTCTCCAGCGGCTACGCAGACCAGGAGCAATTGCTGCAAAACACCGCCCAGATCGACGCCTTCCTCTCCAAGCCTTACCATATTAATGATTTGGCAACCGTCCTGCGCAAAGTGCTGCGGAAAAAGAAGACGGCCCTTCCCCTAAATGGAAAATAGGCCGGAGTCGCAGGCTTGGAGTTCGCAACAAAGCGGCGCGCGCCACAACTGGGGCAAACCGGGTCGCCATTTCGGCCGGCCGGATTGCGGCTGCCGGGGCAATCAATCTTCGCGGATTAATTCGCGCGCTTATAAACAGTTAAGAGGAGGTTGATTCTCCCGCACTCCCATACCCGCGCCGCCTCTCCCTCGATTGAAAGCCTGCCGGATGTATCGTGTGGAATGAAAGCGTCGCTACCGATCAAGTCCGCCCGCCCGAGAGAATTCAAAAAATCAAGTTTATAAGTTTGATTTTTTATAAAAAAAGTGTAAATTAGGGCGAAATTTTATCAGTTCTCAAAAATGGCGACAGAGGGGAAGAATGAGCGAAATTCGCGGCTTAATTTTTCATTCTCGATTAGACTACCTGCAAAAACACTGGAACGGCAGTTCCTTAAAAAAACTGGGTGAGTCGCTCTCGCTTTCTACCCGCCAGCTTATCTCAGATCAAATTTTTTGGGTAAACACCTATCCTTTTGAAGCGCTCAAGGAGTTCGACCTGGCCTTAGGGCGCGCCGCCGGGCAGCCGGAAGCGGAATTATATTCGGATATCGGGCGGGAATTTGCGGTGGCCCTGGTAGAGCGCTACTTTTACAACTACGTAGAAGCAGGAGCGCCCAGTAAGTTTTTGCTGCAATTCCAGCGTCTTTATTCCTATTTGTGGGGATTCGGAGAGCTGGAAGTTCATTTGGAAGAACAGCACAAGGCAGAGCTTTCTTTTACCTTCGATGAGGAAATTCCCGATTCATTTCGCTTTTTCCTGGAAGCCTTTTTAGCCAGGGCGCTGGAAATCTGCGGCGCAAAAGAAGTCTCCTTAAACCGTGAGCCGGACTTTAATACCGGCGAAGATCACTTGGTTTATCATCTTTCCTGGCGATAATAATTATCGGACATTTTTGGTGAGTTCGGCTGCTGTGGGAGGTTGCCATATCAGCAATTGAATAATGAGAGGATGATACATGGAACTTGATCATAACTTATATGTGGTCATCATTGGGGATGTGAGCGGCTCGAAACAGCTTAGCGGAAAAAGCCGTTATAAAACACAGCTTTTTCTGAAATCTTCCATCGTACAGATTAATGAAGAATACAGCAACGAGATCGAAGCGCCTTTTACCATTACCAAGGGGGATGAGTTTCAGGGGTTGGTGATCGACCTGGCCTCGGCCTTCAAAATTGTCTTAGCCCTGGAAAAACTGATTTTCCCGGTACGGCTTCGATTTGGCATCGGCGTCGGCGAAGTGCTCAAGATGGGCAGCAGACTGCCTATCGAGATGGACGGACCGGCTTTCCATCGCGCCAATGCCGCTTTGGGCGTCGCCAAAAAGAAAAAGTGTGACTATTATATGAACTCCATCAACGAAGCGGTGGATATCCTGGCCAACACGACCTTCCAGTTGATCACGGCCATCAAACAGCGCTGGAACGAGCGGCACTACCGGCTATTTTGGAACTACAAAGACCTGGGCACCTACCGGGAAGTTGCCGAATTGGAGAACATTACCCCGCAGGCGGTCTGCGAGGCGCTGAAAAATGCCCGGGCCCTGAATGTCAAATCCGCCGAAGAAAGTCTGCTTTACTATTTTCGCAAATATCCCCTTTGTGTAAACGGCAATGGTCAGATGCTGGTAGAAGGCGGCGAAGTATCGCTCTGATAGGCCAGGTTGATATGCTGCAACCCCCAATAGCCAATGAATACCGCTGCCGCAACCATCAGCGGCGAAACATGATCTCCCCACAAATACCAGCCGTCCCAAAACTCCGAATCAACATTGTAATACATCACCGCCAGGGCATTGTTGGCGGCATGTACAATGAAGGCCGGTATAATGCTGTTTGTCCGCCAGGCTAAATATCCCAGGGCAAACCCGAACAGAAAAATCTGGATGGCGCCGTAAATATTGAAGTGGATGGCTGTGAAAGCCACACTGCTATAGACCACTGCCTGGGTAGCGCCGACATGCCCCTCCAGCGAGGTCTGTAAAAATCCCCGGAAGATAGACTCCTCGACAAACCCGGCCACAACAACCGCCCCGAGAAGCAGCAAGAGCAAGTCCAGGGGGCCGGTAGCCTGCATCATCTTGGCCAATTCTCCGGACAACTCCTCCGGCATGGGAATGATCAGGTTCAGCAGGCGATCTAACTCATCAACCAGAACAGCCAGGGAAACGCCGACAGCCAGCGAAGGAAACAGCAGCGGCGCGGGAACAGGGTTCCAGCGGAAGAATGTTTTGGGGGCCAGTTTGCGCACCCGCAGGTAAATAAAGGGCAGCACCGCCAGGCCCAGCTCCCCGGTGATGATCAGTATCTTTTGCAAGATTGGCGAGATCGCCTCGGCGTCGCCCTGGTTGCTCATTCCCACGAAAAAAAGCTGCGGCAGCACCGCAAGAAATAAACTGGCGATGATCACCATAAACGCCTCGAAAGGCGGGGGAGTGGTAAAATCCTTTTCCGGTTCCATACTATCCTTTCCGTTTGCGGGTCTGGTTCAATTGTGCAGCAATGGCATTGAGAAAGATGCTCCCCGCGATAGCCACATTCAGCGATTCCGCTTTTCCGTAGCGCCAGATTTTTATTTGGCGATTGGCTAATCTTAACAATTTTGGTGAAACACCTTGCGCCTCGCCGCCCAGGAGCAGCGCTACCGGGGCGTGAAAACGGGTTTTCTCCAACGACTGACGAGCCTGCAGGCTGGTGGCAAAAAGGCCAAATCCGCGTTTCTTCAATTCCGTTAAATCCTTCTCCAGATCCTGGGAAACATATACGGGGAGATGAAAAAGGGAACCCATGCTGCTGCGGACCACCTTCGGATTGTAGGGATCGACGCAATCGGCAGAAAGCAATACCGCGCTGGCGCCAAACCAATCCGCGCTGCGAATAAGGGTTCCCAGGTTCCCGGGATCGCGGACGCTGTCTAACACCAGGACCAGTTTGCTTTTCGGGGAAAACACCTTTCCCGGGCTAAAAGAGGGCATCTTCACCACCATCACAATACCCTGGGGGGATTCGGCGTCGGCTAATTTGCGGAAGGCGTTTTCCCCGATTTTATAAGCAGGGAGATTTCGGTGCTGCGCCGCATCATAGAACTCCGTCCATTGCGGGCCGGCCTGGAATTCTTCTGTAGTTAAAATCGCTTCGATGGGCCATTCGGAAAGCAGCGCCTCCCGGCAGAGCCGTACGCCTTCCGCCAGAAAGAGGCCCTCCGCATATCGCTGTCGTTTCTTATGTAGATTTACGTATTTTTTCCAGCCGCCCATAATATTTTTCTCACCAAGTCTCGCAATATGATTTACTCGCCGGTTGCCGGCAACAATTCTATCTCCACCCGGGCATCGTTAAAACAGGCTCCGCCGGAAACCGGCTCCACCCAGTCCGGGCAAAGCGCGGTGGAGGTTTTTTTGTTGATGGAAGCTTTGCGCCACGCCCCTTTGGGCATCATCACCACCCCCGGCCGGATTGAGCGGGAAATGTGGGCGTGGCAATGCACTTCACCAAGTTCATTGAAGACCCGCACCGACGCCCACTCGGGGATGTTCCGGGTACGGGCGTCCTCCGGATGTATGGTTACCGATAAATTCAGGCAGTTGAATTCTCCCAGGGTGCTGGTAATCATACCTTTGTGGGAAGGGGAAATCAACGCAAGCGGGTAGGTCGGGTCGGGCGCTTGCCAGTCAAAGGTTAAGCCGGTTAGTTTTTCCGGGAAAAGATTGACCTTGCCATCCTCTGTGCGGGGAAAGACGGTTTTAAACAGCACCGGGCCGCTGCCCTGAAAACGCAAGGCGACCGTCCGGCCCTGTTTGAGGAGATGCAGGTCGTCGGGAACATCCCCGCGGAAGCGTAACGCCGCAACCGCGTCTTCTATTAAAGCGTCTTCCTCAATCCGGAAAGCCAAATCATCCCATCCCATTCGGCGTCCCAATTCGGCAAAAACAGCCGGATTGGAACGGGCTTCACCCCGGGCGGAAACAACCGGCCGGATTCCGCCGATCATATAACTTCCGTAGCCTCGCCGGAGGTCATAATGTTCCAGAAAAGTAGCCGCCGGGAGCAGAATGTCCGCAAAGCGGGCCGTATCGGTCATCACCTGCTCAAAAACTACCGTAAACAGGTCTTCCCGCCGGAGCCCGGCAAGCACTTTGTTTTGATCGGGAACCGTGACGGCCGGATTGCAATTATAGACAAACAGCGCTTTAACGGGCGGATCCAGCGAGCCGCCCAGGTAGTCGCCCAGCCGGGTTTGATTGAGCGTGCGGGAATTCCAGTTAAGCGGGCCAAACAAGGCCTCGACGTCCAGGGAAACTGCGCCGCTGTTGCTCATCGTGTATCCCCCGCCGGGCAGACCGAATTTGCCCAGCAAGGCCGGCATGGCTAAGATGGCCGTGAGGGCCGGGACGGAACGGCGGTTGCGTTCTACTCCCCATCCGCAGCGGAGAACCGCGGGAGATGCATGGGCGTATTGTTCGGCCAGTTGGCGGATGTGCTCTGCAGAAACGCCGGAAGCCGCGGCGGCCTTTTCCAGCGGCCATTCCCGGGCCGCCTCCAGCAACGGTTCCGTATTGCGGCAGTAATGATCCAGAAAATGGTGGTCAAGATGTTCGTGTTCGCGCCAATATTGGATCATCGCCAGGGCCAGGGGAAGATCCCCGCCGGGCAGCACCGGGAGATGCAGATCGATTTCCGCCCCGGAGAAATGATTGACCTGATCAACCACGGCAATAAAGGCGCCCCGGCGTTTGGCAACTTTTAGATATGGCATCAGGTGTATATTGGAAATTTTGGGATTCGCTCCCCATATCAAAATAAACTGAGCCTGGGGATAACTTTCAAAGGCTACCCCGGGCATCTTGCCGTACATGGCCGCAGCAACGGCAGTGCTTGGCGCAGCGCAAAGCGTCTTCTGGCAGCGGGAGGCCCCTAACCGGGCAAAAAAATAATCGTCGATAAACTCATCGGTGAGATAGCCATTCGATCCGCCATAGTGAAAAGGAAAAATTGCTTCGCCGCCATACTGGGACGAAATCCGGCGAAACTGCTCCACAATTTCCGAAAGAGCCTCATCCCAGCTAATCCGCTCAAATTCCCCCTTTCCCCTGGGACCGCTTCGGCGCATGGGGTAAAGCAGCCGGTCCGGATGGTAGAGACGTCGATCAAACCGGCGAACTTTACTGCAAATAAAACCGTTGGTATTGGGATGACCATTATCGGCGCCGCTGATTTTAGAGACGCGCCCATTTTGCACCTGTATTTCCAGAGCGCAGGTGTCGGGACAATCCAGCGGACAATGACTATGGTAGTTGCGTATTGGCACAGTACCTCCTTATCCTTTGGGGATTGTGGAATTGAGTCCGGTTAATTTAACAGAAATTCTTCTACTCCGAAGAAAAAAAACAAATTTTCTGCAATCACTGTCGACGAAAGATTTCCGGCAGGGATTTAAAATTAAGTGGTCTCCCCCGTAGGTGTTGCTATGCCTGTTCCGGTTCTTCATCGTGATTTTAGCTGCAAAACCGCAAAACTCGCCCAGGTTCTTTATTGCTGTCAGACTTTACCCTATCATAGCCAATACTACTTTCAGACCATTTTCTCTTTGCTACAGCCGGAAATGCGCGGCTTAAATAGCTTCTTTATTTCTTTGCGGCATCTGCGGCTGTGCGGCAACATTTAACAAGGGAACTACCCGAAATTGGTGTACCTTGAATGCTTATTCTCCCTTGTATCTTCAATATTTTCAAACGAATAACACCGAAGGAAGCCTGTTTTTTGTTTATTTAGTGTATTTTGTAAGCCAAATAATTACATTTATTTTTACATTTAACCGGAATATATTGTAAATTATGATATTAACGATTGCCGGAAAAGCTCTATGGGGTTTCCATTATAGCCTGTATAATTCATCATCCAAAGACTCAAAGAACGCAAAGTATTGATAAAAATAAACTTATTAATTGTTGATCAAAAATTGATTTAAAACTAAGTTTTTTAGAGCAATTTCATAAGTAATTAATTCTTTGCGACTTAACCCCGGCCAGCTGGGGTGAAATATTTACGAATAATGCAGAATAGTTCAGTATAAAACAATCTGGAAAAAACAGAGGGGTAAGAAATGATCCGGGTGGTAATAAATGGAATTTTAGGACGAATGGGACGGGAAATATCCAATGCAATTCTCAAAGATGATGATCTTATTTTAGTCGGCGGAATCGATAATCTGGAAACCTTTTACTCCGACGAAATTGTGGTAACCACCAATCCGCAGGAAGTGTTGACCGACTCCAATATCGTGGTAGACTTTTCTTCCGGAGAAGGGACGGTTAGTATCGCCAAGGCCTGCCGGGAGAAAAAAGTGTCTTTAATAACCGGCACAACCGGTTTGAGCGAAGAGCAACAAAAAGTATTGTTAGAGACCTCTAAAGTTGTTCCGGTCATCCAATCTTTCAATTTTTCAATCGGAATAAATTTATTGGTGAATATTCTACAAAAAACCGCGGCAATCCTGGAAGGCGAGTTTGACACCGAAATCGTCGATGTGCACCACCGGAAGAAGAAAGACGCCCCCAGCGGTACTGCGCTCTTGTTAGCGGAAACCGTGGCAAACTCCCTGGGGATTGATCCGGAAAAGGCCATCCAAAAGGGACGACACGGCAGCGACCTCACCCGCGGCGAGGAGATCACCATCCACTCCCTGCGGGGCGGCTCGGTAATCGGAGAACATCAGGTGCACCTTTACTGCCAGCATGAGGTGATTAAAATTTTTCACCAGGCCTGTTCCCGGCAGGCTTTTGTAAACGGGCTGCTCCGGGCCATTTTCTGGATTCCCGATCAAAAGCCCGGGTTTTACACCATGCAGGATGTTCTGGATTTGAAATAGCAACAAGGGAGATTATGGATATAAAATATTTAGAAAAACAAGTTTCCGATGCTTATGATCATACCAAACTCTTGGAAAAACCATCATATCTGCAAGCTGTACGGGAAACGATTGATCTATTAGATAAAGGAAAAATTAGAGTTGCGGAAAAATATCGCAACGAATGGCGGGTAAACGAATGGACAAAAAAAGCAATATTGCTCTATTTTAAAACCCAGCAAATGCAGAAAATTGAATTAGGGCCCTTCGAATTTTACGATAAAATTCCCCTTAAAAAAAATTTTGATCGGTTAAACGTGCGGGTAGTTCCCCCGGGGATCGCCCGTTACGGCGCCTACCTGGCCCCCGGCGTAGTCATGATGCCCGGGTATGTCAACATCGGCGCCTATGTGGATAGCGGCGCCATGGTGGATACGCACGCCACGGTAGGTTCGTGCGGGCAGGTTGGCAAAGCTGTGCATATTGCCGGCGCAGCCCGGGTAGGCGGTGTTTTGGAGCCGCCGCAAGGCCGGCCGGTTATTATCGAGGATAACGCCTTTCTGGGGTCGGCGGTTTCGGTAACCGAAGGCGTGCTGGTGCGGGAAGAAGCGGTGCTGGGCGCCGGGGTGATTATCACTTCATCAACCAGGATTCTCGATGTGTCCGGAAGCCGCACCGTGGAATACCAGGGTGAAGTTCCGGCCCGCTCGGTGGTCATTCCCGGCTCTTATCAAAAAGAGTTTCCGGCCGGAACCTTTTCCGTTAACTGCGCCCTCATCATCGGAAAACGCAAAGAAAGCACCGATAAAAAGGTCTCCCTGAACCAGGTGTTGAGAGAATTCCACATTCCTGTTTAAAACCCTGTGGAAAATGTGTGGGAAAAATGTTTGTTTGGTGGAAAACTTGTGGAAAACCGCCCGAAGAACTCTCTTTCACTAAATTATTAACAGCTTTTTAACAATTCGGCAACACTCTCTTAACATTTTGCTAACTACACCTTTGGAGCTATATCTATAGCAGGCGGCTTTTCCACACTGTGGAAAAGCTAATAATAATGATAATAATCTTTTTATTTACAGAAGTACTATTTAAGTAATAAGATATAGTTACCTCACCATTGCGTTGCAGGATAGCGGTTTGGCTATACATCACACCATTATACTTGGCATTCTATTACACATCTTTGGTTTTGCTTACGCACAAATTAATACCGAGGCGTTGAGAAAACTGGAACTGAAGGAGGGCCTTTATTCGGGCGCCCAGGTGGATTTCGGATACCAATCCGGCAACTCGGAATATCTCACCTTAAAAACCATGCTGCGTATTGACTACTTAAGACGCCACAACAACTTTTTTCTGATTGTGAAATACCAGCGAGGCGCCCAGGCCAAGCAGCTTTTTTTGAATAAGGGATTTATTCACCTGCGCGGAATGCATTCCTGGAATAAGACAATTACACAGGAGATTTTTCTGCAAAAGGAGTTTGATGACTTTACCAGCCTGAGTGAGCGAAACCTGATCGGCGGCGGTTTGCGGCTGCAGCTTTTGGCCCGGACCGGCAAAGCGGATTCTTTAAGAAAAATACTCCTGTTTGCCGGCGTCGGCGGAATGTATGAGCGGGAAGAAGTAAGCGGAAGGATTGCCGAGGATCAGCGTCTTTTTCGCTCGACCAATTATCTTTCCCTTTTTACCCGGATTGATGAGCGGGTGCGGATGCAACTGATTAGCTATTTTCAATTTGCCGCGGCAAAACGGGAAGATTACCGCATCCTCGTAGATGGTTCCCTGGAATTCAAACTTACCCGGCAGTTGTTTTTTCAAGCTTCTTTAAATTTTCGCTATGATAGCCAGCCGCCCGTGGAGATAAAAAAGTATGATCTGGAAATCAGCAACGGGATAAAAGTCTGGTTTTAAAATCAATTTTAGTGAGGATATTTTATGCAGGACCTAGCGACGAGCTAAATATATCGCGAGGTTCTGCACGAGGTCCGGGCTACCCGGTCTTTTAATTTGCCGGGGATAATCGTTGTTATTAAAGTTCTTTGATGCGAACTGCGCCGGCTGAAGAACGGAGGAACAGCTTTGGCCCGCCTCCATTGATTTTACCGCGCAACACCGATTTGCGTTGGGAATTGCTGCTTGCCTCGATATCAAAATCACAGTGAACTTTTCCCCAATTGGAGCGGGCGTCCAGGTCCACTGCAATATCGCGGGCCAGATAAACGGTAACGCCGCCGCCGGAAGTTTTCAAACTGCAATCTCCCCGGGGCTGCCGGGTAATCCGCGCTTCCACGGAACCGCCGGATGTTGACGCCTCAATAGTTCCCATAACTTCTTCGACGTCAATACTGCCTCCGGCGGTCGCGGCAATTACATTTCCTTTGGCTTGTTTAATCGAGATTGATCCGCCGGCGGTTTTGGCAAGTACATTGCCCTCAACTTCTCCGATGTCGATGCTCCCGCCAGCCGTTTTAACTTCCACCGAGCCGCTGCTTCCTTTTAAGCGAATGCTGCCCCCGGCGGTTTTTCCCCACACCGGGCCGTTAATGCTGCCAAAATTCAGGCTGCCGCCCGAGGTTTTGGCGCGAACTTCACCATTCAGATCATCCACCGATATACTTCCCCCGGCTGTTTGCAGATCAACGTTAAAGGTTTCCGGGACGGAAATGAGAAAGCGTATTTTCAGTTTGCCGGAATAGCGTTTGAACCAACTGTCTTTAAAACGGCCTTCAACCACAACTTCGTCCCCATGCTGAGAAAAATCGACCTGGAATTTTTGCAGCGCCTCCTCGGCCTGGTCGCTGTCCCAACCGCCGGCGCGTTTTATAACCCGCACTTCAACCTGGTTGCTGTTGCCGCCCCGCACTTCAATAGAACCCATGTCGCTATCCACAACCAGGCGGCCGCCGGGCTTGACCCGGAATGTCTTTTCAATGGCTTTGGCTTGCCCTGCTTGACTCAGAAATCCCATTGCGGCAATCAAACAGGCCAGGAAAAAGGCCATTTTGGTCTGTTTTTTCATCTGTTCCTCCAAAAGTTTATGATTGGTGTCCTATCGAATTGCTTTTAGTTGCCGTCTCTTACGGTTCTTTTGCTCCCGGCCTTTATGGGTGCTGGCGGTCGACCGGGGTAAATCCCGGACTTCGAAAATAACAGCCGGCAGGGAAGTCGTCTGATAATGATCCTGCAAAGCCGGGTTGGTTTATAAGCGCCTATTGAAATAAATAAAACCAAATCCATAGTTGTGATCTATTTAATGCATTAAGGGCCGATAAAACGATATTTTGAGCAACTTGCTATTGGGTCCAAAGGGGAGTTGGGAGTGTTGGGAGCTACACACACAACCTTTAGGATGAGGGCCAGAGCCGTGTTGGAAAGGGATCAGACCACGCAAAATATTGATGAAGACCATCAGCGTTCCATTCAATTATTTACTTTCTTAAAGCATTTTCTCAAGCTACGCAGCAAGGTTGTCACAAGTTACGATCAGTATGAGAAAGTCTTGTGGCTGGAAGATTTGCTGCGATTAAAGCAAACTGCGCCTCTATTTCAATTGCAGAAAGATGAGGTTTCGCAGCGGATCTGGTTTAAAATAGATAAGCCGGCCTCTTCCTCTCCGCCGGCTGTTCCGCAACAGCTTTTTCCCTGGGTAGACCCCAATGAATTGTCCGACGCTTCGCTAAGCGCCCCCAATTTGCGGGAGCGGGTTCCGGCGCCGGGTCTTCGCCTTCATGGGGAATCCCTGGAAAAAGGCAGCTACCGGGTCTTGGAAGATGTCTGGGAAGAGATCGAACCGCTTTGGAACAGCTACCTGGAACAGCGCTGGAAGCCCTGGTCCGAACGGGAAAGGCAAAAATATCAGCAGTTAAAGGGCTACTCGGATTTGTTCTCGCTCTACCTGCGCCAGCAGAAACTGGGGGAAGCCTATGAGGTTGTGTGCGCGTTAGGGCTGATGCAGTGGCAGAAGGAATCACATACCATCCGGCGCCACCTGATTACACTCCCGCTCTCGCTGTCTTTTGATCCGGGCACTTCACAAATCAGCGTGCGAATTATGGCTGATTCCCCGGGATTCCAGTTGGAGACGGAAATGCTGGAAAGTATCGACCTGCCGGAAGATGAAATTATCAATGAAACCCGCCAACAGCTACAGGCGCTGGAAGACCCCCTGGTGTGGGAGAACGAAATAAAAGCGATCCTGCGCGAGTGGAGCCGGGAAATGCCGCTGCGGGTGCGTTTCCGGGAAGAACTGCGGGCCCCGGGTTCTCCCGGCGATCAGGCGGAAATCATTTTTGCCCCGGCCTTAATTCTTCGGAAACGACCCGATCAGCCGCTGCTGCAAATGACGGAGCAGGTTATCGAGCAGTTCCAAACCGGGCAATCTTCTCCCCCGCTGGTTCAATATTTTTCCGGAACGCGCGCTTCTGTTGATCAGTTTGAGGAGGCCCGTTCCGTCGACGCCCGGGAAGTTTTTTTCCCCCTTCCGTTCAACGAGGAACAACTGGCGGTATTGGAAAAATTCCGCACCAGCCCGGGGATGTTGGTAAAGGGTCCCCCGGGAACGGGTAAATCGCATACAATTGCTAATTTGATCTGCCATTTTTTAGCCGAAGGTCAGCGCGTATTGGTCACTTCTCAGACCGCCCGGGCCTTAAAAGTGCTGCGAAATATGATTCCCGAGCCCTTCCGGGCGTTGGCGGCGGTATTGCTGGGCTCGGATTACCAGGGCGAAAACGAAATTCAGCAGTCGGTAGAGGCGATCTATGACCGCTTTCAACAATGGGATGTAGAACGAAGCGACCAGACTATCCAGCGTTTGCGTACTCAGTTGGAAGAAAGGCGCTATCAGGAAGGCCAGGTTTTTAAAAAACTGGTCGAACTGCGGGAGCAGGAAACCTATGAGCATTTGATGATCGCCGGGAGTTATTCCGGCACCCTCCAGAATATTGCCCGGGAACTGCATCAGCAGGAAACCAAATTTCGCTGGATGACCGACCGTCCGGATTACCAACAGGACTCGCCGCTTTCCGACGACGAAGCAACGGAACTGTTACATCTGCTGCGAAGCATTCCCGAGGCGGAAGCGGAACGATTCACTAAAATCCAGCTGGACGTCAGCCAACTTCCTGTCCCGGAAACCGTTCAACAGTATTTCGAGGCCGAATCCGAAGCGAAAAAGCAATTACGGCTGTCTTTGGAAGAGTTGCAGCAAATCGGACTTACCAGTTTACCGGAATTGCCGGCCGCATTAATTACCTTGCTTATGGGCCAGGTAAACCTGGTGATCCAAAAATATGATTTACTGGACCAGAGTTCCTATCCCTGGCTACGCAAAGCCGCCTCGGATGTGCTGGGCGGGCGCATCAAAGTCTGGGAAGCCTTGCAGAGCGTTACCCGTAAAAATCTTACTTATCTGAAAGAGCATTTTCATAAAGTTGCCGACTGGCAGGTAACCGGCCTGAGAGGGCGCTACATTAAGACCGTTCAGGAACATGCCTTTCGATTACACAGCGTTTTCATTCAAAAAGGAAAACTGCCCCCGGCCCCCTTCCGCGGAAAACGATTACGCGAGACGCTTTATATTGTCCAATCTATTTCGGTAAACGGGGCTTTATGTGATTCGCCGGAGCGGATTCAGCAACTGCTGGATTACCTGGAGGTGGCGGATCGGCTGCAAAATTTAGCGTTGCACTGGTCGCATCACCTGGAGATTTCTTCCAAAACCCCCATGGCCATCCAGTTTGCCGAGTACGAAAGCCTGGAAGCGCCCTTAAGCCAGGTGCTGGAACTGCACCGGGAGTTTGAGCGCCTTATAAAAACATTAGAGCAACACCGGGATATTGAAATTGCCGGTTTGCAAAATATTTCTGCCTTGCGGAAACTGAGTAAAATTTTGTTCACCGGGCAACAGCGGCTGCAACTGCTGCAAGCAAGCGAGCCGATTGAAGCGTTGGGGCAACAAGTTCATCAATATCAGCAAGAGGACGCCTCGCTTCCGGAGTTAAACACAATTACCAATGCACTCAAGTATCGCGATTTGCCGGCCTACCAGGAAGCCTGGCAAACCCTCAACCGGCGCATGGATATTAAAACAACCTGCCAGCGCCGGCAGCAGTTGTGGGGAATGCTGCAAGAAGCGGCCCCGGAACTGGCCCGGGAATTGGAGGGGAGTTATGAGGACCCCGTCTGGGATAAACGGCTCGAACATTTTAACGCCGCCTGGGATTGGGCCCGGGCAGAAAGATGGCTACAGGATCATGCCGCGGCCGAAAAACGGGATTTGCAGGAAACCCAATTAAAAGAACTTAAGCAATCTATCCAAACCCTCCGCAATCAGTTGGGAGAAGCGCTGGCCTGGCATCATTGTTTTGCCCGGCTGACCGACGAGGAACGCGAACACCTGCTGGCCTGGAAAAAAGCGATGGGCCGTTATGGAAAGGGCGCCGGGAAACTGGCCGCACAGTATTGGCGGGAAGCCCGGGAGCACCTGGGCAAAAGTTATTCTGCGATTCCCGCCTGGGTTATGCCGCTTTACCAGGTTGCCGAACATCTTCAGCCGTCCCGGGAAATGTTCGATGTGGTCATTATCGATGAAGCCAGCCAGTCCGGCCCGGAAGCGCTTCTGCTAACCTACCTGGCTAAGCGGATGATTGTGGTCGGAGACGATCAGCAGATCAGCCCCGACTATGTCGGTGTGCGTAAAGAACTGGTCGAGCAACTGCGGCACAAGTATCTGCGCCAAATTCCGCATCATGACGTCATCGGCATTGAGCATAGTTTTTTTGATTTAGCGGAAATCCGTTTTTCCCGGCAGGTCAGCCTGCGGGAGCACTTTCGCTGTATGCCGGAAATCATCCATTTTTCCAATATGCTTTGCTACCCTTCCCAGCCGCTGATTCCCTTACGGCAATTCGGGTATTCCCGCCTGACCCCCACGGTAACCACGCGTTTTGTCGAGTGTCATCAAAATGGCGCTTCCAAACACAAGGGAATCAACATTGATGAAATTGAGACCCTGGTAAAGCAAGTTAAACAGTGCTGCCAGGATGAGCGCTACCAGGACAAAACCATGGGAATTATCAGCTTGCAGGGGCTGGCGCAGGCCCGGGCCATCGAAAAACTGCTGGTGAAAGAATTAGGCCCGGAGGAAATTGAACAGCGCAATATCCTTTGCGGAGATCCATATTCCTTCCAGGGAGACGAGCGGG
>JAJRYW010000458.1 GCA_024275555.1 Calditrichota bacterium
ATCATCACCTTAACTTTTCTTCTCTTTATTACTTGAACCCCCATCCCGGCCCTCCGGGATAACAGCCACCCGTGCCGCCCTTCCGGCACTATTCCGGAAAGATTTAAAAGATCATCACCTTAACTTTTCTTCTCTTTATTACTTGAACCCCCATCCCGGCCCTCCGGGATAACAGCCACCCGTGCCGCCCTTCCGGCACTACTCCGGAAAGATTTAAAAGATCATCACCTTAACTTTTCTTCTCTTTATTACTTGAACCCCCATCCCGGCCCTCCGGGATAACAGCCACCCGCTCTACCATTGAGCTACTCCGGAAACACCAATCAATGATCAATCAAGTTCTTTTTTCTACCCGTTTAAATGCAACGGTTATCCCGTCAAAAGACGGCGAAAAATATAGCTCTTCTAAACAGGGTAGTCAACAGAAAAAAACAAATCTTAAAAGATACGCCGTGGTCTACGGCGTATCTTTCTAAAGGTCATTTATTTCTTCGATTTTCCGGTCTTCCCGGTTTTTTTCGCAGCAGGCCTTACATCAACAATGGCAATCGAGTTTTCCGTGCCGAAAATATTGGGCACGCTGGGAGCCTCATCATCTTTATACCAATCCCGGCCATTTACCAGGTATAAAAACTGGTACTCGCCGGCCTCAAGTTTCAGGTCTGCTTTCCATACCCCGCTTTTGAGCTTCTTCATCGGCGTGGCGTTTTGATCCCAACTGTTAAACTCTCCAACTAAACTAACCGATTCGGCTTCGGGAATGTTGATGCGAAAACTGGTTTTTTGAGTTTTTGGACTGACTTTTATCATGGTAAACCTCCTTTAAAATAACCCTTTATTTTATACTGATTTTTTTCTCCGTAGAAATTGCGCCAATAGTACGCTATGAGCGCTCTCAATGCAATACTTTATTGATTTGTTCGAAGTTTAGAAACACACGCTGACGTATCTCCTCAAATTGTTTGCAGAACCAAATTTTAACCATTGCAACCCGGCTGATTCACAGCTAAGTTCGGTTTTAAAAACCAGGCTTGTTCCTGCAAGTAAAATTGGTTGCTTCTGAAGGGTGCATGTTAAATCATGTTCAGGAAAGGAAACTATGGTACGGATTACAAAGGTATACACAAAAACCGGGGATCAGGGGATTACCCGTCTAGCCGGGGGGCAGGAAGTGCGCAAGGATTCACAGCGCATCGAGGCGTATGGTACTGTGGATGAACTCAATGCCTGTCTGGGGCTGCTCCGGGAGTCTTTGCCGGCCGGCGCTCAGTTCCGGGAGTTGACCGCCCAGGTGCTGAGAATCCAGAACGAGTTGTTTGACCTGGGCTCTCAATTAGCCGTGCTCCCCGAAGACCGGCGTGAAAATACCCCGGTAATATCCGAGGCCGACATCAAACGCCTGGAGGATGAGATAGACCAAATGAACGCCGAGTTGCCTGCGCTCACCTCGTTTATCCTGCCCGGGGGAGGGGAAGCCGGGGCGCGCTGTCATCTGGCCAGAACGGTGTGCCGGCGTGCAGAACGGGAAGTCATTCGTCTGCAGAACATCTCGCCGTTAGATGGCAGCGAAATCCCTTATCTGAACCGACTCAGTGATTGGCTCTTCACGGCGGCCCGCTACCTGACGCATCGGCAGGGAATTGACGAGAATCTTTGGCAACCCGGAGAACGGTGAGAATCCCTTGAGAATCGTTTTTTTCTTTTTGACGCGCATATTGGTTTTATTATTTTCCCTCGTCCACTAACGCAGTATCGACTAAAAATCAGGAGGTGAAACATGGCACATCGGATCATTAACTTCAGCGCCGGGCCGGCTACCCTGCCCCTCAGCGTTTTGCAAACTATTCAAGAGGATATGCTCGATTATCACGGCGAGGGGATGTCGCTCATAGAGATGAGCCATCGCTCCAAAACCTTTGATGCACTGGTTGTGGAAACGGAGGCCCTGGTGCGCGAGCTTATGGGGTTCTCGGAGGATTATCAAACCTTGTTCCTGCAAGGCGGCGCTACCGGCCAATTTGCCGCGGTTGCGCTGAATCTGATCCGGGAGGGTAAAACCGCAGAATACATCGATACAGGCGCCTGGTCGAATAAGGCCATCAAAGAAGCGGAAAAGCTGGGCAAATCGTACCGGGTGATTGCCTCCTCCAAAGAGAGCAACCACAACCATATCCCCGGCAACTTTAAGGTCGGAAACGATGCCGCTTACCTGCACATTACCTCGAACAACACCATCTTCGGCACCCAGTGGCAGGAGTTCCCCGATACCGGCGATATTCCCCTGGTTGCCGATATGTCCTCCGATTTCTATTGCAAGCGCTTTGATCCAAACAAGTTTGCCCTAATCTATGCCGGCGCGCAAAAAAATGCCGGCCCCTCCGGCGTTGTCATTGTAGTGATCCGCAAAGACTTACTGGAAAGAAGCCCGGTCAACATCCCCACTATTTTGAACTATAAAATTTACGCCGAAAAAAACTCGCTCTATAATACGCCCAACACCTTTGGCATTTACGTGGTGAACCTGGTGATGCACTGGATTAAAGACATGGGCGGTATCGATGCGGTGGAGAAACACAACCGGCAAAAAGCCCAATTGCTTTATGATGAACTGGATCGCACCGATTTCTGGAGGCCTCACGCCCGCAAAGATTGCCGCTCGCTTATGAATGTCACCTGGCGGTTGCCGAATGAAGAACTGGAGAAAAAATTTGTCGCCGAAGCCTTAGAGCAGGAACTCTCGGGTCTGAAAGGCCATCGCTCTGTGGGCGGTATTCGCGCCTCTATTTATAATGCGATGAGCAAAGAGGGAGTGCAGCGGCTCGTCGACTTTATGCAGGAGTTTGAGCGCAAAAACGGTTAATAAACCCTCCGGCCTGCCGATTCGTCGGCAGGCCTTTTTACTCTCCGCAGCGTTCTTGGCCATTTTCAGATCCGTTTGGTTGTTATTCGGGTTGTTTTTTATTCGATCAATTTTCGAAATATCGTGTTCATCCTGTCCAAATTTTTTGAAAATTAACATTGTTAAATAAATCAGGCAATCTGCTCCATTTTGAGCAAGAATCGGGTTGCCTCATCGGGATGGAAATCCTACCTTATCACCGCAATGGAAAAGAACATTTACAGCATTGATACCTGCCCGGATTTTAACTTCCGGGAGTGCCTGGCCTTTCTGGGCCGTTCGTCCCGGGAGTGCTTGTTCAGCATCGAGGGGGAGCGATTATACCACGCCGTGCGGATTGCCGGGCGTTACTATGCGCTGGAGATTTCTTCCGGCCGCGGCGGCCTGCAGGTGCGGGTTCTGAACACCCGGTCGGGGCACACCGCCCGGGAGGAGATCATCGCCTACCTTTCCGCGTGGTTGGATTTTAACCGGGAGCTTTCCGGGTTTTATCGAATGGGGAAAGATAACCGGTTGATCGGTCTTTTGGTTAAGCGCTACCGGGGCCTGCGGTTGGTGGGCATAGCGGATTTGTGGGAAGCGCTGGCCTGGGCGATTATTGGTCAGCAGATTAATCTTCAATTTGCTTACCGGCTAAAAAGGCGGCTGGTTAAGCAGTGGGGAGATCGCTGGAGACACGGCGCACGTGAGTACTACTTTTTTCCTTCACCAGAGAAGGCGGCGGAACTGTCCCCGGAAGATTTGCGCGCCCATCAGTTCTCCCGGGCCAAAGCAGAGTATTTGATCGGGATGGCCGGCCATTTTTGTAACGGGGATCTCAGTTTGCCGCAGCTTACCCAAATTGGCGATTACCGGGCGCAGCGCCAAAAACTCATGGAGTTTCGCGGGGTGGGGGAGTGGACCGCAGATTATGTGCTGATGAAGTGCCTGAGAGTCCCCCGCGCCGTGCCGGTGGGCGACGCCGGCTTGCGGGCCGCCCTGAAAATACAGTTGGGATTGGCGCAAGCGCCCTCGCCGGAAGAGATTCGGCGTTATGCTAAGCAGTGGGGGAGCTGGGCCTCTTATGTAACTTTTTACTTGTGGAGGTCTTTGATATGAGCGACGAACAGCCGCGCCATCGACTTTATTATTCCTCGCCAATCGGGATCATTGAATTGACGGCGGCCGATGACGCTCTTGTCTCTCTCTACTTTGTCGAGCGGCAAGAAAGCACCCAATCCGCGGAACCGTTGCTGCCGCTGCTGCAACAGGCCCGGGAGCAGCTTCAGGAGTACTTTGCGGGAAGACGTCAGGTATTTGATTTGCCTTTAGCGCCCCGGGGCAGCAATTTTCAAATGAAAGTGTGGCGGGAACTCCGGGCTGTTCCCTATGGTAAAACGGTTTCGTACCTGGACATTGCCCGGGCGCTGGGCGACCCAAAGGCCGTGCGGGCGGTGGGCAACGCCAACGGTAAAAACCCCATCTCGATTATTATTCCCTGCCACCGGGTTATCGGCCGGGACGGGAAACTGATTGGCTATGGCGGCGGCCTCTGGCGCAAGGAGTGGCTGCTTAAGCATGAAGGAGCATTGATCATATAGCGGCGGCGCGGTTTTGATAAAACTTCGAAACACCGGCCGGAAGTTTCGCTCAAACACTTTAGCTCATTTCGATCATTTGGGGGGCTGAATAGCAACAAATCCGGCGTAGCTGTACGCATTCTGTTGCCGCGGCAAAAACCAATCGCCCCCTTGCATTTACCTTTTTGTTTGATTCGAAACCGCTATGAACCTATTTTTGCGAGTTCAATCTTGGTCAACTAAACCTGTTCAGTATAAAAAAAGGACGACTTCACCGATGAATATTAAAAGATACCGTCTCAATTGGTTGCGCTTTTTTCTCTTCGCTTTGATGTTAATCCTGTTTTCCCAATGCCGGAAAGAAGCGCAGGTGGAAAAAGCTTATGCAAAATTCCGCTTCGACCTGCAGAATACCGGGGTGATTCCCGATGAAGAACCGGTGCGCGAGTTTCACGAGGTAAAGTGGAAAATCGAAACCGGCGACTGGATTATGTCCTCGCCGCTGATTGCCGGGAACCGGATCTACTTCTGTTCCGCAAACGGCCGTGTGTACGGTGTGGATTTTAAGGGTGAGGAGCACTGGAGCCTGATCCCCAAAGGAAGCTTGTACTCGACCCCGGTGATCGATGAAGGAACTATTTATGTGGGGGCGATGGAAGGCCGTTTTGTGGCAGCCAGCCTGCAAGACGGCTCGGAGAAATGGACAATCAATATTGGCGATGGAGTTTATTCCTCTCCCGTTATCGTTGGCGACCGGCTTTATTTCGGCTCCCGCGACGGCCATTTTTTTGCCCTGGATAAATACACCGGCCGGATTCTCTGGAAATTTAAGGCCGGCGAGCGAATTTATTCCTCGGCCGCGGTGCTGGATAATATCGCCTATTTCGGCACTACTGACGGCGATTTTATGGCGGTAAATTTAGAAAACGGTGAACTGGTCTGGAAACAGGATGTTCGGGAAGGGTTTGTGATCTCCCAGGGAGTGCTCTCCTCCCCGGCTATTGCTTACGGCCGGGCCTTCTTCGGCGCGATGAACGGAAAATTTTACGCCCTGGATGTCAAAACGGGAGAGATAAAATGGGAAGTGCAGACCAAAGAGCCCATTACCGCCTCGGCGGCGGTGCGGGATAGCATCGTCTATGTCGGCGGGTGGGATAAATATTTCTACGCCCGGGATGCCCGCACAGGCAAACTGAAGTGGAGTTACCTGGCCGAAGACCAGATTCTGGGCTCCGCCTCGATTGTCGGCGATATGATCTATTTTGGCAGCCGGGACGGGATGTTCCATGCCCTCGACATCAACACCGGCGAGCAAAAATGGAGTTTCAAAACCGAGTATAGTATTGCCGCCACCCCCATCGTGCATGATGGCGTGGTGTACTTTGGCAGCAAAGATAAAACCTTTTATGCGGTAGAATAAGCGTAACTCCACCCGGGGGGACGCCCAAACCGGCGAGGAAAAATGAAATTCACCAAATTACTCATTGAAAATGCTCACGGGGAAAAACTTTCCGCCCGTCTCGACCTGCCTGTGGATGGAGAACCGGCTGCCTATGCGCTCTTTGCCCACTGCTTCACCTGTTCCAAAAATCTTCGGGCGGTTACCAACATCAGCCGGGCCTTAACCCAGAGGGGGATTGCCGTGCTCCGGTTTGACTTCACCGGCCTGGGAGAATCGGAAGGCGATTTTGCGGATACAAATTTCAGCTCCAATGTGGCCGATTTGGTTTATGCAGCCCGCTACCTGGAAGAGCATTACCAGGCCCCGGCAATACTGGTGGGCCATTCGCTGGGCGGCGCGGCGGTGCTGCAAGCCGCCGGGGAATTGCCAGGGGTGACGGCCGTGGCGACCATCGGCGCCCCCTGCGACCCCGAGCATGTCTCGCACCTGTTCGATGACGCTCGCGAGGAGATCGAGGAAAAAGGAGTTGCCCGGGTAAAACTGGCCGGACGCAGCTTTACCATCAAAAAGCAATTCCTGGATGATTTGGAGGGGCAGAATATGCAAGAGCGTATCCGCAACCTCAAACGCCCGCTGCTCATTTTCCATTCGCCGGTAGACAACACCGTAGGTATTGAAAATGCCGCCCATATTTTTCAAAGCGCCTTGCACCCCAAGAGCTTTATCTCCCTGGACCGGGCCGATCACCTCTTAAACGACGAGGCCGACTCTCTTTACGTCGGGGCGGTGCTGGCCGCCTGGGCGCGGAAATATATCGATCTTCCCCAGGATAACGCCGCAGCCCCGAAACTCCCCGTCGAGGCCAATCGCACCGTGGTGCAAACCGGTGCTGTAAAATATGTCACCGACATCATGGCAAACGGGCATCCGCTGACCGCCGATGAACCGGAAGAAGTCGGGGGCGGAAACCGCGGCCCCTCTCCCTACGAGTTGCTGGCGGCCAGCCTGGGCGCCTGCACTTCCATGACCCTGCGTATGTACGCCGATCGTAAAAAATGGCCCCTGGAGGCGGTAACGGTGCGATTGACGCATCAGAAAATCCATGGGAAAGATTGCCGGGCGTGCGAAACCCAAAACGCCCGTATCGACCAATTCGAGCGGGAGATCGAGTTGCTGGGCCCGCTGGATGAAGCTCAAAAACAGCGCCTCCTGGAAATTGCCGATAAGTGCCCGGTGCACCGAACCCTGCACTCGGAGGTTATCGTTAACACCAGGCTGAAGGATTCCTGAGACGCCGCCGCCAGCCCCGCCGATTAAAAATCAACCCGGGAAATTGTGATTTTGATTAATGCAAATTGAAATTTTTCGCCTATCTTTAAAATAGTAGTTCCGGAAAAAAAGGATTTTTTACCCATTGGAACAAGGAGGTCTCCATGTTTCGGATTGAAGCCGATCCCACCCGCCAGCAGCTTAATATTATCATCCGCAATGTGTACGACGCCGAGGACCTGAAAACCATCCGGTTTCTGGTCTTGCAGCGCGTTTCCGAGTTGCAGCCCGGTTTTACCGTCGCCGTGGATCTGCGCAACATGCGTGTTTTGGAACAACGCCTGACTCACTACATTTCCCAAATCCAGTCTATCCTGGTCGATCATGAAGCCGGTAGTGCGGCCACCCTGGTGGATAACACCATCTTAAAAATGCAGATGCAGCGGCTGGGCGCCGAAACCGGGTTTAACCGGATTGTCAAGCGCTTTAGCGATGAACGGGCCTGGCGGGCCTTTTTAGCCATGCCCCCGGAAATGCGGCGTATCCAGGGAAATGAGTAAATCCACCCCTGCATGATTTGACTCCTGCCGGATAAGTTCATTTTCTGTTTCGATTCTTGCGCTTATTGATGTATTTTCTCCTCGAACTAAATCACAATAAACCCGGCGGAGGAACTTTGATGCGTACCCTATCTCTAATTTTTCTAACCCTGGCAGTAATTCTGTTGATGACTGCATGTACAAAGCAGGAGAATTCCACACAAAACGATCCTTACTGGATCAAAGGTGAGAAACATCTGAAAAACCTGCGGATGTTGACTCAGGAAGGCGAGAATGCCGAAGCTTATTTCAGTTTTTCAAATGACCGGCTGATTTTCCAGTCCACTTTCGGCGAGTACAAATGTGATCAAATTTTTACCATGAACCTGGACGGCAGCGATGTCAAGCTGGTCTCCACCGGCAAGGGCCGCACCACCTGCGCCTTTTTCCTGCCCGGAGACACCACCATTGTTTACGCTTCCACCCATCTGGCCGGAGAGGATTGCCCGCCGGAGCCGGACCGTTCCCGGGGCTACGTCTGGAAGCTCTACGACTCCTATGACATTTTTAAGGCCGACTTGAATGGAAATATCATCAAGCAGCTTACCAACTCACCCGGTTACGATGCCGAGGCGGTGGTCTCTCCCCGGGGCGATAAGATCGTTTTCACCAGCACCCGCGACGGCGATCCGGAAATCTATATCATGGACCTGGACGGCAGCAATCAAACCCGCCTTACCCATATCAAGGGGTATGACGGCGGTCCCTTCTTCTCCCCGGACGGCAAACAGATCGTCTTCCGGGCCAGCCGTCCCAAAACGGAAGAGGAATTGGCCGACTACGAAGATTTGGTTCAACTGGGCTATGTGCGCCCGACCACCCTGGAACTTTATGTGATGGATATCGATGGGAAAAATATACGCCAGATTACCAACTTCGGCAAAGCCAGCTTTGCACCTTATTTCCATCCCGACGGCAAGCGCATTATCTTTTCCTCCAATGTAGAAAGCGAAACCGGCCGGAACTTCAGCCTCTATATGATCAACCTGGACGGCAGCGGCCTGGAACGCATCACCTATAATGATACTTTTGACGGCTTTCCCATGTTCTCCCGGGACGGCAAATACCTGGTATTCTGTTCCAACCGCTTCAATAAAAAGCGCGGCGATACCAATGTATTCCTGGCTGAATGGGTGGACTAACGGTGGAATTCGACAGCAGCTCCCGGCGGCCGCCCGATCCGGGTTAGCCGCCCGGCTGCTTGATGATTCCGGTTGCAGCACAATATGCGCTAATAACGGAAGATTTTTGCACACCTTTTCCTGAACCAGCACAACCGCTTACATCGGAGTTGCAATGAAACATTTGTTTGCCTTTCTATTGGCGGGGCTGATATGCGCCACAGCCTCCATATATTCCCAGCAATTACCTTCCCCGGAGCAGAGGTTTGGCTTCCGGATTGGCAGCGATTACCGGTTGCTGAACTGGGAAGAGATTGTGGGCTACTTCCGGGAGATGGATCACGCATCGGGCCGCCTGACCCTGGTGGAGATGGGCCTAACCACCCTCAACCGGCCCATGGTGATGGCGATTATCAGCAGCGCGGAAAATTTGCGCAACCTGGAGCAGCAGCAGGCCTGGCAAGCACAATTGGCCAGACCCTATGAGCTGTCCCCCCAACGCGCCGAATCTTTGCTGCAATCCACCAAAAGTGTGCTGCTGCTGACCATGAATATCCACTCCAATGAGATCGCCGCCAGCCAGGAATCGGTCGAGTTAGCTTACGAACTGATCAGCAATGAGAGCCCTGTTTACCAGCGCATTCGCGACGAAGTGATCCTGCTGATGATCCCTTCGCTCAACCCCGACGGGCAGGATATGATCACAAAGTGGTACCAGCGCACCGTGGGAACCCCCTATGAAGGAAGCCGGATGCCCTACAAATATCACTTTTACGCCGATCACGACAATAACCGCGACTGGTTTTTCTTTAACTTGCAGGAGAGCCGCCTGACCGCGAAGACGCTCTACCGGGAATGGTTCCCGGAAATTGTGATGGATCAGCACCAGATGGGCTCGCGGGCGGCCCGGTTCTTCCTGCCTCCCTACGCCGATCCGGTCAATCCCAATGTGCCCCCGCTGATTATGAGCCAGGTGAACCTGGTGGGGAAGGAGATCGTCAGCCGGATGCAGGAGCAGGGATTCAAAGGGCTGGTGACCGGCACGATTTTCAACGCCTTTTTTGAAGGCACCATGTCCAAAACACCCCTGTGGCATAACCGGATCGGCATCTTAACCGAAGCAGCCAGCGTGCGCTATGCCAGCCCGGTTTACTTTCCCCGAACCAGCCTGCGGGGAATGGGCCCGGATTTGCCCGATTACCGGCAGCAGACCAATTTTTTAGACCCCTGGCCGGGGGGATGGTGGCGGCTGCGGGATATTATCGACTACCAAAAAGCGGCGGCAATGGCGCTCCTGGAATACGCCGCCGCTAACCGGGTGCGCATCAAAAGCAATTTTTACCGCATGAACAAACGGGCCATCGAGGTGCATCCGGACGATCATCCCCAGGCTTACTGGCTGCCCCGGGATCAGCGCGACCCGAGTAATGTGCTGGAACTGCTCAAGCGCCTGCAAATCGCCGGTGTGCAGGTGTATCAACCCGGGAAAATGATCAGGTAGGTGCGCACCGAATCCGGGAAGGCGATTTCATCATTCCGTTGGCCCAGCCGGCCCGGGCTTATATCAAAGATTTGATGGAACGGCAACAATATCCCAACCTGCGTGATTATCCCGGCGGCCCGCCCCGCCGCCCTTACGATGTAACCGGCTGGACGCTGCCCCTCCAGATGGGGGTGGAGGCCGTCGCGCTGATGGAGCCGCTGCTGGGGCAACTGCGCCCGGCCGACCTGTCGCTGGGGGTCGATTCGCTACCCACGGGCGAATGGCTGGTTGCCGAGCGGCGATTTACCGGCAGCTATGCCCTGGTCAACCGGTTTCTGAAAACCGGCGGGATGGTCTACAGCTTGGCGCAGGATGTCCCGGGAATACCGCCGGGCAGTTTTGTGCTGCACGCCGATTCACGCCGTCGCGTTTCCCTGGCGGAGCTTTCCCGGCAGTTGCAGGTCCCTTTAATTCCGCTTCCCCCGGGGTCCGCCCGGCCGGAAAAAATGGCCGCCCCGCTTAAAAACAGCCGGGTCGGCCTCTACCAGCCCTGGATTGCCCGGGTGTATGATGAAGGCTGGCTGCGGCTGGTGCTGGATGAGTTTCATTTCCCTTACCGGGTGCTGCAAAACGACGACCTGCGCAGCACTTCCAACCTGTCCGATAAACTGGATGTACTGATCTTTACCAGTCAGAACAGCCAGACCATTTTAAAGGGGCGCTATAAATTGGGCTATACCCCGCCCGTGGGAGAACCGCAGGTCTACAAAGAATACCAGGGCGGAATTGAAACCGCCGGTGTAAAGAACCTGAAACGCTTTCTGGAAAAAGGGGGAACCGTGCTGTTTTTCGGGGAAGCCTGCAACTTTGCCATCGAGGCGCTGAAATTGCCCGCGACAAATTTTTTAAAGAATGTAAAGCGGGATGATTTTTTTATCCCCGGCAGTATTTTGAGGATGCAGTTAGACCCTTCCTCCTCCCTGTGCCTGGGAATGCCCGAAGAAACGGCTGTCTACCTGAATAATAACGTGGCGCTGCAATTAAAACCGTATCCGCAGGAGATTCGGGAAACCGGCTTTTTTGATGATCACCATCTTTTGCTGAGCGGGTGGGCCGTGGGCGAAGATAAACTCTACAACCAGGCGGCCCTGGCGGAAATCCCGGTGGGAAAAGGGAAAGCGATCTTATACGCCTTCCGGCCCCAGCACCGCGGGCAGACCTATGGCACGTTTAAGCTGATTTTTAATGCGCTTTATAAGAAGAGCGAGTAGGGAAGAGGGGCTGTTAGTTATTGGCTGTTAGCCATTAGCTATTGGCTGTTTGTTCCTCCCCCGCTTTTTCCTCCTCGCGCCCAAACTCCCGTTTGGGGCAAGCGTCAGCATGCGCAACACCGCCGTGGCAACAACGACACCAACGAGAGCGCAGTCTAAAGCCTGCGGCTACTCGTGCTCAGATATGGCACGGTTATTTAATCAAAATTGATGAGATTCGAGTTCTATAGCGTTCCCAAACCGGAGTTTGGGAACGAGTGGGGTAAAAGACCTACATCAGCCCTCCAGCTTTTTGAGAATTGCCCGCACACTTCTGAACGTCGGAGTGCTGCGGAACAGGAAACCGTATTGGGAAAAATAAGGGTGCTCTGCCAGCGCTTCCTCCGGGTGGTCCTTCTTCAGGAGTTCCCGGCTGACCCCGATGATCAGGGGCGGCTTGCCCGGCCAGTCCCGGAGCGTCTCTAACCGCTGGGTTAACTGGCGGGCGTGCCAGGGATGGAAAAGCTCCAGGGCAATTTCCGCACCGTTCTTATGCCGCAAACGGAAATCCGGGAAACAGTAGGCCTCTCCCGGCAACGGTAAAAAATCACTCCCGGCGTCAATTTCCCACTCCTTTACCTGATTGCTGAAGTTGACCATGAACATACTGATCTCTTCCGGCGTGTAGGCCAGGAAGTGGTGCGAATACGGTTGCAGCTTGCTCTTATGGTCCAGGATCAGTTGGTAGCCGGTTCGTTTTTTGATCCGGATATCCGCTTCCAGCCGCCAGGCCGGCAGGTGCAGCACCGCCGGAAAGAAGAGCGCCAGGTTCATCCCGTATTTCTGAACCTGGAAAAACAGGTTCAGCGGGCCGTCGATGTCGATGCGGAAACTCTCCGGCCCGGTGGAGCGAATCTCTGCCAGCAATTGCCGGAAGCGCAGGTACTTGCACAGTTGCCGGAATTGGGCGGGATTGGCATCGCTGACGGTCAATTGCAGTTGGGTGCAGTGCATCAGCAGGCCCTGCACCTGGGCGGCGTTATAGCGATGCAGCAGGCGTTCCGCGGAGAGCGACCGAAACCGGATCACCTTGTGATGCTGCGGCAAATCCTGGTAAAGCTCTGCAGCCAGTTCCTGACGGGGTTTGCCCAATTTCTTTAGCAGGGCTTGTTCATACTCCCGGAAATCGCTAAAGGGCTGCCGGGTCAGCAACTCGGCGGTTTGGGCAAAAATCCCGGCCCGGCTGGCGATCAATTCCTCGCGGGGGGCGGCGTCGAACTCGGTGCGGTCCAGCAAAAGTTTTTCCAGGCCGCGCAGGGTGATCATCGAGGCGGGGTCGCTCTCCACGATCAGGGCGGATTGTTCCAGCAGCGCGGCGCGTTCCTGCCCCACCGAGGCCTTAAACAGCTCGATCAGCTCCGCGGCGATGGGTGTCAGTTGCGGGTCGTCGCTTTTTACAAAGCGGGGATAAATCCGGCCGTTGCGGATGCTATAGCGAATCAGGTTTTTGGTAAGCACGGTGTTTCCTGCGGCGTTGGTGGATAAACTGTTCGGCGGTGTCTTTGCTGACCAACTCGTACAACACGGCCTCTTTGCCGGGACGGGGCCGCAAAATACGGCCCAGGCGCTGTACATGTTCCCGCACACTCCCGCTTCCGGAGACGATGATCGCCACATTGGCTTCCGGCACATCGACTCCTTCGTTGAGCACTTTGGAGGTGACCAGCACCGGGTATCGACCCTCCCGGAACGCTTCCAGAAAGGCTTCCCGCTCTTTTAGCCGGGTGTGGTGGGTCAGCACCGGCAGCAGAAACTGCCGGCCAATCCGGTAGGCCATCTCGTTGTCCTGGGTAAAAATCAAAATCCGGTCGCCGCGGCGCCGGCAGAACAGCTCCCAGATTTTTTCCATTTTCGAGCGGGCGGCCAGGCTAAGTTGTTTCTGGCGCAGGTAGGCTTTAAAGGCTTCCCGCCCTTCCGGGGTGCGGCTGGATTTCCAGATAAACAACTGCCAGCCGCGCGGCTGACCCATATCGATCTGCTGGCTGCGCAAGAAATTCAAATAGGTTTCCCGGGCAAGCTGATACTCCCGGCGTTCTTCCGGATTGAGATCGACCGGCACGGTGACCAGCCGGTAGGGGGCCAGCGCACCGCCCTCCATCTGGTCGATATGGGCCTGGTAGCAGATCGGCCCGACCAGTTCATACAAGCGGGCCTCTTTGCCGTCGTTGCGTTCCGGTGTGGCGGTTAGGCCCAGCCGGAAGGGGGCCATGCTGGCCAGCGCGGCAAACTGGTATTGCTCTCCCGGCAAATGATGACACTCATCAAAAACAACAAATCCGAAGCGATTGCCTTTGCCGGAGACGTGTAAAATGGCTGAGTCGTAGGTGGCGACGGTGATGTCTTCGATTTCCTGGTAACCGCCTCCCAGGAGGCCGATCGGCCCGGTAAAATAGCGTTGCAGCACCTGGCGCCACTGCTGCATCAAATCGATGGTCGGTACATGGATGAGGGTGGGGCGGCCGGTTTGCCGGATCATCATCACCGCCAAAATGGTTTTGCCGGAGCCGGTGGGCAGCACCACCACGCCCCGCGAGCCGGCGTCGCGCCAGGCCTTCAGCGCCGCTTGCTGGTAATCCCGAGCGGCAATCTCCTCTTGCAGCGGAAATTTGCAGGGCGCCCAGGTGCGCGCCTTATCCAGGTAGGGCTTGCTGTCCCGCCGAAGTTGCAGGATGATCTCCCGGTAGCGGTAGGCCGGCGCCCGGAAATTGCGGGTGCGCCCGTCCCATTTAACCTGCGGCAGCCGCGTCGCGTAATCCCGCTCCAGGTGCGCTAACACCAGCGTGCCTTTATCAAACCTGATTTCAATTGTAGCCATGCCGTGTCCCGGACATAAATGAAGTTGTTGTCTGCTAAGGATAAGCAAATCGCGGGAAAAACTCAAGAGGAAGTGCGGATTGTTTAATTCAGCGGGTTCTCTTCATAAACCGAGCCTTCATAATTTCCCGTGGCGGTGTTGTTGAGCAGGGTCGGACGGGGCAGTTTCAGGATGCTGATTCCGTAGCCCTGGTTGCCGGTGGAAACGTTGTTGCGGATATAGCCGCCGTCCTGGGTCAACAGCAGGCTGATGCCGTCTCCGGCGTTTTTACGGATGGTGTTGCCGTCCACGGTGGGCTTGGCTTTGTCGCGGATTTCAATCCCATCGCCCTGGTTCTCAATGATCTCATTTTCGGTGATAGTCGGATGCGCCTGGTTAACAATCTTTACCCCGCTGTATTTATTGTCTTTGATGACGTTCTTACGCAAAATCCCCCGGGAGCCGTTGCGGAACTCGATTCCGCCCAGCCCGTTGGCAGAAATCATATTTCCCTCGAAGGTTGCCTGCGAGTTTCCTTCCAGCAATATGCCAATCTCTTTGTTCCGGCGGATCGTGTTGATTTTTACCTTCCCGGAATAGCTTTCGGTGTGGAAATAAACCCCGTTGCCCCGGTTTTCATAAACTTCATTGTTTTCGATCACCGGCTGAGAACGGTCAAACACTTCAATCCCATTGCCGAAATTGTTGCGAATACGATTGTTCCGGATAGTGGGCCGGGCGCGATTGCGGATGATGATCGCGGCCTGGTTTTCCCGAAAATCGTTTTCGCTCAGGGTTGGCCGGGACAGGTCGTCGATTAGAACGGCCACGGCATTCTCCAGGAACTTACAGCCGGCAATATTTCCCTGGCTGTTTCCGGAAAAGATTACCGCTGCCCCGGGGAGGGCGGGATCCCGGCCGGCTTTGGCGCCTTTTAAATTCGCTTTCCGTATCTCCAGCCGGGCGTCTCTTACCCGGATTAGGGTTGCCCCGGAATCGCCCGTGGCTTCCAGGCTGATTCCCTGGATACTCAATTGCTGATTTTTGTCCACGGTAAAAGCAATTCCGCCGCCTTTGTACACCAGGATGGTCTGGTTTGCACCCGCCCCGACAATGCTCAGGTTCCTGGTAACCGGGATCGGCTTGCTGAATTCCAGGATTCCGGAGGGCAGTTTGACGATCCCCCCCGGGCGGGCCCGGGCAATTATTTCCGGCAGGCTGTCCCCGGCTTTGACGGCATAAACCACCGGTTTGGGCTTACGCACCGGCGCGGCTTTGGAACGGGTGAACTGCGCCTGGATGTCTTCTATCTGAGATTGAGCATAAAAATCATCGGGAAACTCCTCCAGGGTGCGCCGGTACATTTCTTTGGCCTGTTCCATCTGCCCCAAATCGTACAGGGAATCGGCGCGGTTAATCACCTGGAAATAGCGAAACTGTTCTTGTTCCTCCAGTTGCTCGGCCTGGAGAAGCTGCAGCAACTCCTCGCTTTTGCCGATTTGCTGTTGCAAGTAGGCGTCGTTTGGCCGGATCGCCAGGGCTTTTTGATAATAATCCAGGGCGCTGCGATAATCGCCGCTGGTAAAATACCGGTTGCCTGCTGCAAGCTGTTCGTTGTAGGTCTGCTGCTGCTCTTGCCGGGATTGGAAATACCGGTAACCCCACAGGCCGGCGGCGGCCAGGGCCAGCGTCAGCACAAGGAGGATAACCGGCCAGAGTTTGCGCGGGCTTGCCTGCGCTTTACGGGTGCGCCGGGGAGATTTTTTGTCTGCGGCGCTCTCATCGCTCTCGCTGGGGAGCAAGCTCAGAAAAGCGTGTTTGCACTGTTGGCAGGTTGCTCCGCCCATGACGGCGCTGGAGGGGAGCGTATTTACAGCCCCGCATTTCGGGCAGGTGATTTCGGTTAATTCCTCCTCGGCGGGCTCCCCGTGCGCCGGTTCCATCACCGGGCTGATCTCCATCTCTTCCGCCAGGAGCGCGGTCTCTTCTACGCTTTCCTCTTGCGGGGGAGGCGTTGCCTCTATTGGCGGGGCCGCCGTTTCCGGGGCCGGTTCTTGCGCTGCTTCAACCGGCGCTTCCCCGTCCGCCGTTTCTTCCTCCAGCTCCATTTCGGAAAAGGGATTCTCCGGGGCCGCCTCCGCGGTTTCATCGGGAAGTTTGCCCTGGCCGTTCAATCCGGTATCGGCCTGGCTCTCCGGTTCTTCCTGCAAAACCTGCTCCACCTCGGCAATAAGCGCCTGGGAAGCCTGGCGAAATTCTTCCTGATCCTCTTCGACGTCCCCGGAATCTGTTTCGCCGGTATCGTCCCCCGGCCCGGGCTGTGCCGCGGCCGAGTCTTCCGGCGGTTCTGTTGTCCGGAGTTCTTCCGGTGCGGCGCTATCCTCCGGTTCAACCGGGGCCGGTTCTTCGGGGAGCGTTGCGGACAGTTCCGGCGGTGCGGAGTCTTCCGGAATGATTTCTTGCTCAACGGTATCTTCCTGGCCGGGCAGTTCCGGCGGTTCGGAGTCTTCCGGAATGATTTCTTGCTCAACGGTATCTTCCTGGCCGGAGAGCTCCGGCGCGGGTGTTTCTTCCGCCGCCGGATCATCCTCACCTGGCCGGGAAGCGGGGGAAGGCGCTTCCGGAGGAATCCCGGGGGCAATGGTCTCGCTATCCGGGGAGGGTTCCGGCAGTTCTTCCGTCTCCGCCGAATAATCTTCCGGTGTAAGCAGCAGGTTGCCGCAGGCCAGGCAGCGCGCACCCATGTGCAGGTCATTTTTCAGAATTTCATTTTCGCTTTCGCACACCCGGCATTTTACGATGGTAAATACTTCCAGGTAGTGCGCGTCGGCGGGGTTTGGCGGGCTCGCCCCGGCGGCGTTCCTCGGCTCGACGGGGGATTCCACCGCCGGGTGCACATCGTCTTCCGTCAAGGCCCGGTGGCAGGTTACGCAGGCCACGGTTCCGGATTGCAGGTCGGTTTTAAGAACTTCATTCACCGACGAACAAAAACCGCAGGCCACCCGGACAAATACGTTTTGATCGGATAATTTTTGACGCGGCGATTCCGTTTGGGAAGCGGAAAAAATATTGTCGGTAAAATCACTGATGGTCGGGAAGCGGCTATCCGGCCGGATGGAGAGGGCTTTCATCAGCACCGACTCGGCCTCTAAGGGAATCAGCTTGCCCAGGCGGCTGGGACGGCGCAGCGCATCGTTGCGAATGCGGGCCAGGGCGTCCAGCGGGGCCTGGTTGGTTAAGGCCAAATAAAAACAGGCCGCCAGGGAATAGACGTCGGCCGGGGCGCCGGCAACCTCGGAGCGAAAGTAGATTTCTTTGGGTGAATACCCTTCCCGCGCGTAGGCGGTCAGCATATCGGAAAATTGTGCATAGCGGTAGCTGGATTGGCTGAAATTGACCAGCGTGGCAATCCCTTCCGGGGTGATGATGATGTTGCCCGGGTGGATATCCAGGTGGCATAGCCCCAGGTTGTGGGATTGCTCCAGGGCGGTTAAAAGCGGTGCAAAGGTTTTCAGAAGCAGATGAAAGGAAAGGCCCGGCGGGGAATCCGGTAAAAACTCATCCAGCGTTTGCCCGTCGATGTAATCCATGACCCGGTAGGCGGTTTCGTTGGCGCGGAAGAAGGCCCGAATTTTGGCCAGCCCGGGCTGGGCGGGCAGCCGTTGCAGCAGGGTGCTTTCCTCGGTAAAGGCCGCCAGCCCCTTATCAAACAGCGAGGCCTGCCGCGACGAACTCAGCTTTATTTTTTGGGAATCCGCAGCGCGGTGAACTAAATCGCGGGGAAGGTATTCTTTGATAACCCGCTTGCATTGCGCCTCCAGATCATACGCTAAATAGGTTGCCCCAAAATGCCGGTGTCCCAGGGCAACGCCGATAAGGTAGCAATCATTCAATACCACCCCGGGCGCCAGGAGGTGCGAAGCAACCGGCAAATTCGTATCGGCTTTGCCACAATGAGGGCAAAGAAGCGCTTCCCCCTTTTCCTCCAGGCAATTGAGACATCGCGTGATTTTCGGATTCATACCGCTGTTGATTTAAAATGATTAAAATGAACTGGGTGATTGCGCCCCCGGCGTTGCACCTTCTGACTAAAAAAAATCCGGGTGTCGCTGTTCTTGAAAATGGGTCAGGGCCTCTGTGAATAAATATCTGGATTTACTGATACATAAATCGGATTTTTTGGGGGAACAATTAGCATTTGCACCAGAAAAACCGGCCTTTTTTGTTTTCTTGCCAGATTGAGAAAAATAAACCCACCCCTTTGGAGCAACTTCCCTGAATATATCCGGAATCCGCAGAAATCAAATTTTGGGAGAATTTACATTCTTAAATCGCTTTTATCAGTAAGTTTATAAAATTTACGCGAAGGGGGCCGGGGGACCGAAATGATTCGAAAATACGATTATGCGGTTTTCCCGGTGCGGTTTTTCTGCACAATCGTTTTTATTCTGAGGTCAATTCGTTTATTTTGCATGATGGTAGCCGGGCAACGCTGATCCCGGAATATGAATACCAATGAAACCTGTGTAAAACCCAAAACCGGAATTCCAGCTTATGAAGTTATATATGTTTTGCTTTCTATTGATGTTCCTTATCCCCGGGGTGCTCCCGGCGCAAAACGGCGCCATTACCGGCGTAATTGCGGATCCGCAGGGTCAGCCCATCAGCGATGTGCGGATTTCCCTGCACAAACAGAAGCTGGCCGGCTACAGCGATCCGGCCGGGCGTTTTCATATTTACAATATCCCCCCGGGCGTTTATCAGCTTGTTTTTAAGCATGTCGGCTATGAGGTTCATCGCCGGGACAGCATCCGGGTTGCCGCCGGGCAGACCGTCGATGTGGGGAGGGTTGTCCTGACCGAGACGGTGCTGCTGCTCTCGGGTTCCTTTGTCACCGCCACCCAAACCGGGCGCACGTTGGCAGACATCCCGGTCGCCGCCACGCTGGTTCCCCGGGAATTGCTCGAAGAGCGCAACGGCAAAACCTCCGCCGAAGTGCTGCGCGAGGAGAGCGGTATCTTCGTGCAAAAGACCAATCACGGCGGCGGCTCGGCCATCATCCGGGGGCTGAGTTCCAACCAGATTTTACTGCTGGTGGATGGGGTGCGGCTAAATAATTCAACCTACCGCCTGGGGAATCACCAGTATTTAACCACGGTGGATAACAACGCCCTGGAGCGGATCGAGGTGGTGCACGGGCCGACGTCGGTGCTTTACGGAAGCGACGCGCTGGGCGGTGTAATCAACCTGATTACCCGGCGGCCGCCCCTGCACGCCGCCGCCGGAACGCTGCAATCCGACATCTCTTTGTTCGGCCGTTACGCCAGCGCCGATGGGGAGAGAACAGGCCGGGCCGAATTGTCCCTCTATAATCACCGCTGGGCGTTGCTGGTCGGGGCCAGCCGCAAGCATTTTGGCGATCTCCGCCGCGGCGGCAACAGCGACGACCCGGAGATCGAAAACTCTACCAACGGCCTCAAGCAATCCCCCTCCGGTTTTGACGGTTACGACCTGGACGCCAAGCTGGTCTTTGTGCCCACGCCCCGCTCGGAGTTGCTGATCGCCTTTCAGCAATTCCGGCAAGATGAAATACCCCGCTACGACAAATACGAGAGCGGCGACAATGTGCTGTGGCTCTACTCGCCCCAGCATCGCCAACTGAGTTACGGGAAATTTACCCAACATTTTGAGCAGGATTTTTTAAAGCAGGCCCAGGTGACGCTGTCCTTCAACCGCCAGGAGGAGGGACGGATTACCCAAAAAGGCCCGGAGGATGATATTGTGCGGGAGCGCGACCGGGTGAACACCTACGGCCTGGCCGCCCGGATTGTTGCCGGGTATAAGGGGCATCAATTCAGCCTGGGCGGCGAGGTGTACCTGGATGATGTGGCCAGCCGCCGGGTGCTGGAGAATCCCCACACAGCCCGGCCTACGCCGGAGGCGCGGGGACGTTATCCGGACGGGGCGGGCTATCAGAGTTTCGGCGTCTATATTCAGGATGAGTGGCATTTAAGCGCGCGCTGGATGGTGCTTCCCGGGGTGCGGTTCAGCTATTTCCGAACCGCTTTTGACTTGCCTGCGGCTGTGCTGGGAGGAGTGGATCTGGACAACATCAATCTCGATTTTTCGGCGCTGACCGCCAGCATCGGCAGCATGTATAGAATCTCCCCGGTGTTCAGCCTGACCGCCAACGCCGGCCAGGCCTTCCGCGCCCCGAATTTGAGCGACCTGAGTAAATTCGGCGAATCGAAAGGGAACACGTTTGAAGTTCCCAACGCTGCCTTAAAACCAGAAAAGCTGCTCAGCGTCGATGCGGGAATACGCTGGAATCATTCGCGTATGCAGGGATCGCTGGTGGGCTACTACGCCGTGGTGTCCGATTTGCTGGGGAGCGTCCCGGCCCTCTTTAATGGCTCGCCGCAGATCATTGCCGCCGGGGACACGTTGCAGGTAAAACGCAAAGAGAACATCGGCAAGGCCTATTTAAGCGGCTTCGAGTTTTCCTTCAACGCCAATCTTCGGGCGCGCTTGTCCTGGTATGGCAATGCCGCCTACACCTACGGGCAGAGCACCACGGCCGATGAGCCGATCAGCAAAATTCCACCGTTTTTCGGGCTGATGGGCCTGCGCTATCATTACCATCGCTGGCAGGCTGCTTTTTATGCCCGTTTTGCTGCCCGCCAGAACCGCCTTTCTGCCGACGACCTCGACGACCCCCGGATTCCCAACACCGGCACGCCGGGATGGTATACATTGAATCTGCGCGGGAATTTCCAGCCGACTCCCGGGATAACCCTGACCCTGGCCCTGGAAAATGTGCTGGATAAAAATTACCGCGAGCACGCCTCGGGAATTAACGGGCCGGGGCGTAATCTGGTTGTCAGCTTACGTCTTCTCCATTGAGACTTTACCGTTAGACGGCCAGGATGTTTTTTTTAACAGGGCTGACCATTTGCGGTTATTCTGTCCGGCGTATCCCCAATCCGCAATTCCCGGCAACTTTTCCTCCGTGAATCAGCGGATCAAGAGCATTTTGCGGGTTTGCACAAATTCGGCCTCGCCTCCGGATGGGGGGGAAACCTCTAATCGATAGAAATACAAACCGCTGGCGACGGGATATCCATATTTATTGCGCCCGTCCCACTGCACCAGGTAAGTTCCGGCCGCTTTGCGCTCATCTACCAGCGTTGCAATTTTCCTGCCCAGCACATCGTAAATCTTCAGTTTAACCAATCCGAAATCCGGAATCCGGAATCTCAAATTGGCGCCGGAGTTAAAAGGGTTGGGATAGTTTTGCCCCAGCCAAAAACGGCTGATGGGGGTGGGCGGCGCCGGTCCCGCCCCGTTGGGCAGGGCCGGTTCTTTGCGGCTGACCGTAATATCGTCAATATACGGGCCTTCGGCGACGTCTTGTTCATCGCTGACCATCAGGAAACGGATTTGCAGGGTGCTCCCGGGCGGGTAGCCGGAAAGGTCGTAGCGGTACTCCAGCCAGTCATTCCCGGTGTTCAGCAGTCCCAGCGCGCCGCCGCTGCCGATAAAATCCAGGGTGCGCCAATCGCCGCCGTTGCCGACCTGCACATATAAACCGTCGACGCCGTAGTTGGGGAATTCGTACCAGGCCCAGAAGGATAGCTGCGCCCGGTCCGCAATGACGAACGGCCGCGATACCAGTTGGCAGTTCATGCTGTCCCGGTAGGAGTGCTGAGATTCAATCCCGCAGTACCAACTGCGGCTGCCGGAATGGGCGCGGTTGAGGCTTTGGCCCCAGAGGTCATTGACGCCGTTGTGTTGCCAGAGCGTGTCCGGGCCTTCCACATCATCCCGCAGGCCGAATACGCCGATGCTGACCGGGCAATCCTGCTCGAGCAGTACTTCCCCGCCCGCTTCCAGGTTTAGCGTAATGGCCGGAAAAAGCGGGGTAGGGCAGCCGGGGTCAATCACCATCTCCGCCCGGAGCAACCGTTCCTGGCCGGCGGGCAAATCGCCGAAAAAAATGACCGGCTGGGGAAGGGTGATTTCCGGTTCGGCGCAATTCAGGCGGGCAACCAGGCCGCGAGCCTCCGCCAGCCCGCCGTTCCGGATCAGAAAGGCTATTTGCACCGTTTCACCCGGTTCGGCAAAACCGTTGCCGTTGCCGTAAAGCGAGTCGCTGATCGTGTAGCCCCGGTATTCCGCCGCCGGCCGCACCGCGGTAACCGCCAAGTCTTGTTCCCAGCGCTGTTGCTGGTGATCGGTAATTTCCAGGTGCAGCAAGCGGCTCTGCCGGTCCTGCAGGTCGGCGCCGGCGCCAAACCGGAAAGCCCGGTTCATCCAAACCGAATCGCCGGGGGAGAGCGCCGCGATCTGTTCGGTGCTGTCGCTGAAGATGATCTCCGGGCCGGGGCTGTGCAGGGTCAGCCCAAGTCCCTCGGCCGGGGTTTGCCCATAGTTTTTCAGACAAATGTCCAGGGCAACTTCCTGCCCGGGCCGGATGTAGCCCTCCGCAGAACCGTTAGTTTGGTAGTACGCGACCGCCGGAAAGGGCGCCTGGCTGACCAGCGGAATCCGGCGTTGGACGGGGAGAGCGGTGGGAGC
>JAJRYW010000459.1 GCA_024275555.1 Calditrichota bacterium
TCCCGGAGCAATCCTACCAACTGCTGCGCAATTTAAAAGTGCTGATTTTAGATGCGCTGCGCTTTAAACCCCATCCCACTCATTTTTCGGTGGAAGAGGCCGTTCGGGAAGCGCAGAAAATCAGGGCGGAGGCGACCTACTTTACCCACATTTCCCATAACATCGCCCATGCGGAAACCGAAGCCAAATTGCCGCCCGGCATCCACCTGGCCTACGATGGATTGCGGTTTCAATTATAGCGCGAATTCGGAGCTTAAAAAACTTGACCCGGAAGAACGCTGAATGAGGCAGAATGGCGCGGAAAATTATTTTAAGATCAAAAGAATAAGCAGATCGGCCGAATTCATAAATCATCCGCTATCAAGGAAAACCCGTGGTGAGATTTTCAGGGAATCGATTGTTCCGATCAACTAATGTTATTTCACTGATGTTACGCGATTAGTCCCGGTATTCATGTTGATAAGATTGGTGCTACGCGGGTATTCTTGACCGCAACGTTCGCAAAGACAACGCCATGAACGCTGTGAATTCGTGTGCGCATACGTTGCGAACGTCGCGTGTTCATTGCGTTCGTTGCGGTTTGGCAAATAAAGCTCTTTGGCCAGGGAATGCTCATCACCGAATCGCCTACAGTAATTTCCAGGTAAGGTGCATTGAAGCGAAAAACTATAGTAGTGCGTAACATCAGTTGTTTCAGCGAAATTCTTCTGTATCTGCGTTACTCTGCGTCAAATGAAATTCGACACCGGAGGTTAAAAAAAACGATGAACGGTTATGTTTAAACAAATTACCCGATTGGCCCGGCACTCCGCAATTTACGCGGTAAGCACCGCCATCCAGAAATTGCCCGGTTTCCTGCTGCTGCCCATCTACACCAGCACGGAGTACATCTCCTCCCGCAGCGCTTTCAGCGATTATGTGATGGTCTTTGCCTTCATCGCCTTTATGAATTTTTTCTATACTTACGGTATGGATTCCGCGCTGATGCGTTACTTCTTCCTGGGCAAGCATAGCCGCAAAACCGTCTTTTCCTCCACCTTTTTTGTGCTTTTGATTACCAGCCTGGTCACCACGGTGCTGCTGCTGGTGTTTAGCGAGCCGCTGGCGAACCTGCTGCTGAAAAGCCCCGACTACGCCAATTTTATCCGCCTGGCCGCCGGCATTTTGATGCTCGATGCGCTGGGGAACCTGCCCTATCACATCCTACGGGCCGAAGAAAAAGCCCTGCAATACACCGCCTACCGGGGAGTGCGTTTTTTATTGGAATTGGCCTTCAATATTTTATTTGTGGTGGTGTTTAAATTCGGGGTGATCGGCATTCTCTACACCGCCCTGGCGGCGGCGGCAATCAACCTCCTGGTCATGTCGCCGATTATCCTGCGCTACCTGACCCGCGAGATCAACTTTAGCCTGGCCGGGGAGATGATGCGCTTCGGATTGCCCTTCCTTCCCCACGGCATTGCTTTTACCACCATCGAACTGGTCGACCGCTTTATCATCCCGGAAATTTTGGGCAAAGACGCCCTGGGCGTTTACGGGGCCAATTATAAATTCGGGGCGATGCTCAGTCTGCTGGTCAACGCCTTTCGGGCGGCCTGGCAGCCGTTTTTTCTGAAAATCGCCCAACAGCCCGACGCCCCACAAATTTACGCCCGGGTGCTCAGTTATTTTTTGCTGGGGGCCGGGATGATTGTCATCGGCGGAACCTTGTTTATTGAGGATGTGCTGACCATGAAGCTCCCGGGCGGCTTCCATGTGCTGGGCCCCCAATACTGGGACGGCATCCGCATCATCCCGGTGGTGCTGTTCGGATACTGCTTTTACGGGGTCTACGTGGTGCTTACCCCGGGGTTTTATATCAAGAAACAGAGCAAGTATATGATTATCTTTACCGGCTCCGGCGCGGTGATGAACATCGCGGCCAATATCATCCTGCTGACGCTCTGGCAAGACATCTGGGGGGCGGCCATTGGCACGCTGCTGAGCTACATGACCATGGCGCTGACCATTTACCTGGTCGGCAACCGTATTTACCCCATACCCCTGGAATGGCCGCGAATCCTGAAAATTCTTGTAATGATTAGCCTGGTGATGGGAGTATATTATACCTGGAACTTATCGCTGCTGCTGCGGGTAGGGATATTCGTTGCCGCGGCGCTGATTAGCTGGGCCGCCATTTTAAGCGATGCGGAACGGGCAATTGCCCTGAATCGTTTACGCGGGTTTTTGAAAACTGATAAATCATAACTCAATCGGTGATATGTCTCAAGCAAAACTGAATCTTGCTTTTCTATGGCATCAGCATCAGCCTTTTTATAAAAACGCCCGGGGGTACTATCACATGCCCTGGGTGCGTTTTCACGGAACCAAGGATTACCTGGACCTGCTGCTCATCCTCCGGGATTATCCGGACATCAAACAGAACATTAACCTGGTTCCTTCGCTGCTTTCCCAGATTGAAGACTATGTCCGGCATGGCGCGCTGGACAACATCTGGATGCTCAGCGAAATTCCTCCCGAGCAACTCAACCCCGAGCAAAAGCAGGAAATCCTGGACAATTTTTTCCTGGCCAATGTACGCAACATGATCAAGCCCTACCGGCGTTACTATGAATTGTATCTGAAATATAAATATGAAAACCGTTACCCGACCGGCGCCGAGCGGGTGGATCGCTTTTCCGACCAGGACTTTCGGGATTTGCAGGTTTGGTACAACCTGACCTGGATCGGAATGTGCAGCCGGGAACGGGAACGGCTGCAACAGCTCTTCCAAAAAGGCCAGCACTTTAGCGAGGAGGACAAACAGGTTCTCTGGGAGGAAAGCCGGGCCATTTTAGGGGAGATTATCCCCACCCATAAACAAATGTGGGAATCCGGCCAAATCGAACTTTCCACCACGCCCTACTTTCATCCTATTTTACCGTTGCTGATCGACAGCAGCATTGCCCGGGAATCCATTCCGGATGTGCGTCTTCCCGCACAGCCTTTTCGTCATCCGGAAGACGCCGAGGCGCAGATTCGCATGGGGCTGGAGTATTTCGAGCAACTGTTCGGTCGCCTTCCGGAGGGAATGTGGCCCTCCGAGGGCAGCGTTTCCGAAGACGCCGCCCGGCTGATCGCCCAGCACAACATCCGCTGGATTGCCACCGACGAGGCGATTCTGGCCAAAAGTCTTCAGCAGAACTATCACAGCAACCGCATCTACCAGCCCCACCTGTTCCACGGAAAGAGCCGTTCCATCACCATATTCTTCCGGGATCACTACCTGTCCGACACGATTGGCTTTGTCTACAGCAATTGGGACGAAGATCGCGCCGTGGAGGATTTTATCTCCCGGCTCCACGCCATCCGCAAACGGATTATTGAAGAGGCCGGCGAGCCGGCCCTGGATCATCATCTCACCTCGGTCATCCTGGACGGCGAGAACTGCTGGGAGTATTATCCCAACGACGGCCGCACCTTTTTAGCCAAACTCTTCGAACGGCTCAGCGAAGACCCTTATATCCGCTCGGTCACTTTCAGCGAATTTTTGCAGAACAACCCCAGCCTGCCCAGCCTCTACAAACTCTTCCCCGGTAGTTGGATTAACAGCAATTTCCAGATCTGGATCGGGTCTGAGGAAGACAATCGCGCCTGGGACTTGCTTAAGCAAACCCGCGATTTCCTGGTTGCCAAAGAAGAGGAAGGCGTGTTGCCGCCGGAACAATTGGCCGAGGCCTGGCGGCAGATTTATATCGCGGAAGGATCGGACTGGTGCTGGTGGTACGGGGATGAACACTCCTCCCGCCACGACCTGGAGTTTGATCAGCTCTTCCGGGAGCACCTGGTGCGCGTGTATGAAATTTGCAACGAGGAGATTCCGGCCGCCCTGTACCAGACCATCAAACAGAAGCATTTTGATCGCTTTTCCTCGCTGCGGCCGATGAACTTTATCCACCCGGTCATCGACGGGAAAGTGACCCATTTCTATGAGTGGACCGGCGCAGCCGTTTACGAAAGCAGCATCAGCCGCCAGACCGCTATGCACCAGGTCTCGCGCATCATCGACAAGTTCTACCTGGGCTTCGATGAAGAGGCCTACTACTTCCGGATCGATTTCGCCCAAAAACCGGATTTGATGTACGAATACGTCATCGCCGCCAAGACCCCCCGCCAGATTACGGTGGTGTTTTCTCCCCTCCGCGGGGTGGTGGAGCGCTTTATCCCGGAAGGGGAAACCACCACCAAGAGTTTACTGGAGCCCACTTTTCGGCTGGATAAAATTTTTGAAGCAAAACTGTCCTTCAAAGATTTGGAACTGCAAACCGGGGAAACTTTCGGCTTCCAGTTGATCATCAAGCAGAGCGGCCAGCAAGTGGAAATTTTTCCCCACACCAGCATGATCGAGATTGAAGTGCCCACCAGGGATTTTGAACTGCGGGAATGGTCGGTGTGAAGAGTAGAACAGCGCAGGTTCGAATCCGGTCTTCGCCCCCCCGTGAAGGGAGAGCGAGCGACGCCATACTTCCCGCTCCGATTGCCCGGGAGCGCCTTCCTTTAAGCTGGACGCGCGCGCCGATTACTGCGCCGCAGGTGGTCTCACAAAACCTTCCCCTCTCTCGCTGCCGCTGGATTTGCTGGGCGGACCTGCCGGAGCATTGGCGTCTACCGGATTTCCTGGAACAGGCCGATCCGGAAAACCGGGGCGCCTTGCTCATCCGCGGTTGCCCGCCGGAAATTGCGGCCCTGCTGGAGAGCCGGGGCTGGCATTCCTTTGCCGCCGGGACAGAAGCGCTGCTTTCCCTGGATGGGCCGCATTTCCGGCGCGCTTCTCTCCAGGCCCTGGTGCGGCGGGGCAACCGCCGGGGCCGCGCCGAAGAAGTTTCCTTTTCCCCCGGCGTCCAAACAAAATTCTGCCGCCTGCTGCGCGGTACAGCACATGCCCATAAACCCCAACTGCGCTATCTGTTCCGCAGCGAATTGGAGCCGCAAAACCGCTGTTTTGTGTTCCGGGATCACCGGGGAGAGTGGCTGGCAGCGATGACATTATCCCGGGTCAGCCAAGAATTTTGGCACACCGAGCGGCTGCTGCGCCGGCAAGACGCCCCGGTCGGGGTGATGGAAGCGCTTGCCGCCCATGTCTTTGCTCAACTTCAAGCAGAGGGCGCCCGCTACTGGAGCCTGGGAGAAGTTCCTTTTGTGGGAGTCTCCGGGAGTTCTTCCCTGGTCAAGCGGGCCTTTATCGGCGCCGGGCGCACCTTCAACTTTGCCTACAACTACCAGGGCTTATTTTCCTTCAAAAGCAAGTTTGATCCGCTCTGGCAACCTTTATATTTGTGCAGCACCCAGCGCATCTCCTGGACAATGCTCTGGGACTTATTCGAAATTTCCGGGTGCCGGCAGTTAGTACAACGTCAATTCAGCCGATTACCGTATCAGCCGCCTCAATGGGAGACGCCCGGATATGAAACCAAGGAGTGTATATGAATCAGCCGTCTATTAGAACAGACTATAAAATCGACGACCGCTGGCGTTTACAGACCGGCCAGTTGAATGTGTCGCCCCGTTTTTTGTTTGGCCCCGGGCCCTCAAACGCCCATCCCCGGGTGCTGCAAGCCCTGGGCATGGTGCAGGTAGGACACCTGGACCCCCAGTTTCTGGAAATTATGACCGAAGTGCAAACCTTGCTGCGTTATGCCTGGCAGACCGATAATCGCTTTACCATCCCGGTCAGCGGTACCGGCAGTGCGGCCATGGAGGCCGGTTTGGCCAACCTCATCGAGCCGGGCGACAAAGTGCTGATTGCGGCAAACGGCTATTTTGGCTTGCGATTGATCGATATGGCCCAACGCTACCGGGCGGAAGTCGTCTCCATTCAACGTCCCTGGGGAGAGGTCTTCAGCAAAGCGGAAATTGCCGGGGCGCTGGAACAGCATCGCCCTAAAATTCTGGGGATTGTCCATGCGGAAACCTCCACCGGGGCCTGTCAGCCATTGGAGGGGATAGGGGAGTTGTGTCGCGATCACGATTGCCTGCTCTTAGTGGATACGGTGACCAGCCTGGGGGGAGTACCGCTCTTTATCGACCAATGGCAGATTGATGTGGCCTACAGCGGCAGCCAAAAGTGCCTCAGTTGTCCGCCCGGCATCGCCCCCCTGACCATGAGCGAACGGGCCCTGGAAAAGCTCAACGCCCGGAAAGACAAGGTGGCTAACTGGTACCTGGATATGAGCCTGGTGGGCAGCTACTGGGGCAGCGAGCGGACCTACCACCACACCGCCCCGATCAACATGAACTATGCCCTCCGGGAAGCCCTGCGCCTGGTTGCAGAAGAGGGCCTGGAAGCGCGCTGGAAACGGCATCGCCGCAACGCGGAAATGCTCTGGGAGGGCCTCGGCCGCCTCGGGCTGGAATGCCATGTTCCCCATGAGCACCGCCTGTCCTCCCTGACCACCGTAAAAATTCCCGAGGGAGTGGACGGCAAAGCCGTTCAAAAACGGCTCTTAGAGGAATTTGATATCGAGATCGCCGGAGGCCTGGGCGAACTGGCCGGCAAGGTGTGGCGAATCGGACTGATGGGCTACAACAGTCATCCCGCCAAAGTAAGCATGTTGCTGAAAGCCCTGGAAACAGTGCTCTAAAGGAATTAAGCTAACTTCTTTAGCGGGGGTGAACGGACAAACCGGATTGCAACTACCCCGGTCGCGTTGGCTGACCCCTGCCAGACGGCTACGCTATAGGCTTTCAGGCTGCTGTTGCCTCGTGAAAATTCATCAAATTATCAGCCGGATACGATGCTGGCGGGTGTCGTGTTGCCGGTACGGCCTGGGTCGCTCCACCGGATTTTAATTCCTGGAATTTTACTGATATTACCCGGTTTATCCCGTCAGCCGTTAGCCCTGTTTATCCGGCAATTTTGCTAAAGTTCGGAGAACCTTCCCGCCCCACATTTTTCCCGCCGGCAACCAGGAAACCGATCCGGCGGATTTCCTGAAAAAAAGTCAGCCCGCATGGCAAACCATGCCGGCTGACCGAAAGATTTAGAGCGGGAATTTTTCCTTTGGTCATAAAACACTATTTCATCAGAAGCATTTTCCGCGTGATCACAAAATTACCGGCAACCATGCGATAGAAATAAACCCCGCCGGCAACCGCCGCACCGCTATTATTGGAGCCGTCCCATTCCACCGAATAGAGCCCGACTTCCATCGTTTCATTGATCAGCGTTTTTACTTCCCGCCCCACCAGGTCATAAATTTTGATGCTTACTTTCCGGGGACCGGAAGCCACTCCAAAACGGATCGTTGTGGAGGGATTGAAGGGATTGGGATAGTTCTGTTCCAAGTGGAACTGTTCCGGCGCAAGCGCCGACAGGGTGGTGTAAACCGGATCACATTCAATAGAATTACCGGCCACATCCTCCGTTTCAAAAACCACCGTAGCGGATTTGCTCTGATCAATTTTAGTTGCGGTTATAACCACCGAATCGGTCGTTCCGACAATAAATGTGGGAATATTCACCGTCGCATTATTTATCAGAACCACGTCGATTCTGGCCAGGCCGCTCAGGGTATCCTGTATGGCCACCTGAATTGATAGAGGCGGACCAGGATTGACTCTCAGGATAGTACAGGCGGGAGGATCCGAATCCGGAACCGGTGTACCGTTGCCGCTCAGGGCGACCTCGAGCGGGTTCTCATCGGGATCGTCGCTGGCGATGCTTAAGGAGGCGCTCTTGGCCCACAGGCTTGTGGGAGAAAAACTGACTTCGATGGTGCGAGTGGCGCCCGGCGCTAAGCTGAAA
>JAJRYW010000023.1 GCA_024275555.1 Calditrichota bacterium
TGTCAAATTGCACAATGGAAAGCCGTTAAAACGGCTATGTAATAATTTCTTTCTCATTAACACCGGGCTTAAGCCCGGTGTTAATGACATCTTGCAGCGATTGTTTAACCGTTTCAACAGTTTTTAAAGAATGTCTAAAAAAGGCAATTTGTCATGCGCCCATTTTTTTTTATTTTCCGGCTATCACCCGGAAACTTACCAGTTGGAGAGTCCTCGATTGATTTCCACGTAAAAGCAAAGGTTCTGTGTATGAAACTGTGGCCAGGCGTGAATCTTTCCCCAAACGAGAACTTTCGAATAGGAAATCACCAAGAATTTCGAAAACAGCCCCCAAAATGAGCGAACGGTAAGTTACCAGCCGGTAAAGCCCCAAAAGCTTATCTTCAGCGCTTTTCTGCTGAATTCAGCGTTTCTCAGCGTCCATTCTTTTAACTCGCGCCTGGCGCTATTTTTTGTTCATTGCCTCAATCTTTTCCCGCACGGCCGCCAGGGTTTTATCCAGGATTTTCCGGCCTTCCCTTTCCAGCGTCTCGCAGCGGGCGGTCATCTCCTGCTTAAATTGCGCATCGCTGATCTGGGGCAAATTGATCAACACATTGAACACCCCGCCGACAATGCCGGTGAAGGCAATCTGGGCCCCCACCCCGGCGTCGGTCACCGAGTTAACGTTGCCTTTCTCCACCGCTTCGGCACAGAGTTGCAGGGCCTCGAAACTCAGTTGCGCGGTTTGCAGGGGCACATTCACCGCCTTTTTCAGGCCGGCCTGAATCGCCTCAGTGCGGCGTTTCTTTTCCTGGTCCGTTTTTTTGGGCAGGCGGACAGCTTCCATGTAATCGTTAAAGGCGTCGGTGTCGTCATCCACCGCTTTCAGAAGCTGGTCTTTGATGTTTTGCGCCTTATCGGCCAGGGCCAGCAGATCGCTTTCCACTGCCTCGTATCCTTTTTTGCCGATGGTCAAATTGGAGACCATCGAGGCCAGCGCTGCGCCCAGCGAACCGGCCAGCGCAGCAATGGAACCGCCTCCCGGGGCAGGACTCTCTCGACTCACTTCATGCACAAATTCGTTGGTCTTCTTTTCCACCAGGGCGTCCGCCGCGGCCCTGGGCAGGCCCAGAATTTTCTCTTCCGGATGGAACGGGGCCACATCATTCAGCCCCAGGGAAAAGACCGCCGTTTCGATGATATCCGCCGCCGGCACGCCGGTGGGCCGCCCCTGTTTTTGCAGATAGTAGCGACCCGCTTCATAAATCCACTGGAAAGGAACCAGGCCCACCACCTCGCAACCGGTAACCACCAGGCCCCGTTTGGCAGCCAGTTCCCGGGCCTTGTCGACCACCACATGCGGCGGGGTAATTTTGTAATTGGTAAAATTGATGGTGATCTGGGCGCGCTTATACTCATCCACGTACCAGCCGATTGCCCGCACATGCTTAAACAGCCCCGGCTGCTTTACCGACCAGCCCACCGGGTTTTCCGGGTTTGATCCGTGGGCTTTCAGCAGGTCGTAGGGATCGTAGTCATGCTCGGTGCGGCAGTGCTCCCGGGTTTCCTCGAAGGTCTTGCCCACAAAATCGCAGTCGCCGCAGGGAAAATAATTCTCCTGATACTTGACCAGGTCGCCGCGCATATAGATCGGCTCAATGTTTCCGGTGCGCACGCTGCGGCCCTTTTCTCTCAGTTCAAAAGCGATGTCCATAGCGTACTGAACCACCCTGGTATTCAGGGTGATGTTAAAAGCGATCAGAAACTCCCGCGCCCCGACAGCGGCAGCCCCGGCCCGGGCGTTAAACTCCGCCGGGCCAAAATCGGGCTTCCAGTAGGGGTCTTTGAGTTTTTCCGGAAGCGCTTCGTATTCGCCGGTGCGCACATTGGCCAGGCTCTTCCACTCCGGCTTGCTGGCCGATTCTTCGTACAAATACACCGGAATGCCCAGTTCCCTGCCCACCCGGGCGCCCACTTCTTTGGAGATCTCCACGCAATCTGCCATGGTTACCCCGCTCACCGGCACAAAGGGACAGACATCCGTCGCCCCCATCCGGGGATGAGCGCCCTTATGCTGACGCATGTCAATCAATTCCGCCGCCTTTTTGATGGCGCGAAACGCCGCTTCTTTAACCGCCTCCGGCGATCCGATAAAAGTGACCACGGTGCGGTTCACATCGGCCCCCATCTCACTGGAGAGCAAGGTCGTTCCGCTTACTGCGGTAATTTCCGCGGTAATCTGATCGATGACGGCCTTATCCCGTCCTTCGGAAAAATTGGGTACGCATTCCACAATCTTTTCAGTCATGCCTATCGCTCCTGATTATTGGTTCTTAGAGGGTCGGGAATTTAGGAAAGGGAGATGGGAATTTCCAAGCGGCAAGGAATTCTTTTAGAGAAAACGAAGAATTGCTTAGTGATATTTATCACGGAAATATTAATTCAAAAATTATTAAAA
>JAJRYW010000460.1 GCA_024275555.1 Calditrichota bacterium
GCTACGATATTTTAGCTGGCTGGCGATCACGCTTACCCAGAATTTATGTGTCGGATCAGCCTGGGCAAAAATGAATTACAAATGCAATGCCTCAATTACGGGTGCATCATCCTGGTTGCCAGGCTGAACAGATTGTGTGGAAACAAAGAATTCTGACATTCCCGAAAGCAGCGAGAAATCTTTTTGAAGACATGAATATAATCATGCTGAGGTCCATTTGACCTTTGATGAAAATCATTCCACTTGCTCAAACCCGACAACCCCCCTTTGTCCCCCCTTACCAAGGGGGGATTAGGGAGGTGAAAGCCAACAGCGCTGAGTTTGCAAATCAGCGGCAATCTGCGCACATCCGCGTTCAGGTCTTTGTATTGAAAAATGTCTGGCAAATTGACATAGAACCGGTTTCACGCTTTACTCACCTAACATTTTCAGGAAATTTTCATGAAACTTTTATTTTCTGAATACAAATCCGATTACGCCAATTATATTTTCCCCTACGCCATCTGGGCGATTCCCGAGCCCGGGGAAACGCCGGCCCAGATTTTCAAGCAGGGTTTCCTGCCGTCATCAAGAAACCTGGATCGCTTTTACATGTGCCGGCATATCCGCATCAACCTGAAGGCCTTTCAGCCTTCTTCAGAAAATCGGCGTATCTTGCGCAAAGGCGCCGGCATTGCTTTCACCCTGGTTCCGCGGGCAGAATTCCACTACACTGCGGAACGGCGGGAATTTTACAAGAACTATGCCGACATCAAATTCGGCAAAGATGTCCTGGTAGGATTTACGCAGGATATTGGCTAAGATATTCAACCGGCCCCGGTGAGCCATTCCAATCACAAATTCATCCACCCCCTGCCCGGCCCCTTTCTCGATAATCGCATCCAACGCCGGAATGATCGTCTCATTGCCGGAAAGCGCAAAGCGTTTTTGGCCGATGTATTTGGTATGCAGAAAATTTTCGAAGACCACCGCCTGGTTAAGCTTATCCAGGATATGCCGTTTCTCCTCCAGGGTAAAATTGGGCGTGTTGCGGGTCGACTCCATCCGCTCCCGGAGCCACTGGTTGCGCTCGGGAACCCGGATAAACATATACTCCGCCCCGATGGAACGGCAGTAGGTTTGTTGCAGCAATTCGACGATATCGCGCAGTTTAGCCGGTCCCAGGCCGACATCATTCCCGGCTTCGAAAACCGTATCCAGGTCATCCTCGGAGAGACCGAAACTTTCCAGATCCAAAGTAGGCGTGTATTTGCGCCGCTCCCGCACCGGGTTGGTCTTGGTAAAGAGGTGGCCCCGGGTTCGATAAGCGTTGATCAAATTAAGAACGTTGATCTCTTTACGGCGCACTTCATCGCTGGAATCCGGCGCGGGTTGGGTTTGGCCAAACTCAAAGCCTTCAAAAAACTTGCGCCAGCCGATATCGACGGAGTCCGGATTTTCCTGATACGCTTTGTAGAGTGATTCGATATAGTCGGGGTGTGCGTTGCTTAAATAGGAATATTTATCCATGTTTTCACTATGCGTTGGTGAATATTTGTTTTGAAACTCTCCCATCTCCACCGGTTCGGCGGTGAAAAATAAGCTGTTCATATTAGGAAGTCAATCGGCAAAACGAATAAATTTTCAAGGCAACTCTTTATTTTTACCGGAATTTATCCCTTGCCGGATGCCCGGATAAAGAGGAAATTCCCGGCGCATATCCGACCGCCCGGGTTCTAATTGCCCATTTTCTCCAGGAGTTTTCTGCGCAGCGAGCGGGCCTCAACAACCGCCGTATTACAATCACTGTACGGATGATGGCGCAGGAATTTTTCTATGATCTGCAGCGCCTGCGAGGAACCTTCCGCAGAAGGATGGCTGAGCACCAGATTCACCAGCATCAACACCGCTTTGGCGTCTTGTGGATTTGCTGCAACGGCTTGCTGTAAATGCCGGATTGCCCGGAAATCGTCGCCGTTCTCCCGGGCCAGGACGGCTTTCCAAAACGCCGTTAATGCCCCGCTATCCGGGAGTGATGTTCTACTTGCAGTTAGAATCGCATCAATCTCGCCATATTTCCCCCGGCGCTGAAGCGTCTCGAATAGTAACGTAAGGAATTGAGCATCGCCGGGAAACCTCTCCAGGGCCTTGTGAAAATTCTTCTCGGCGTTCTCATATTGCCGTTTATGGAGGTAGATTTCCCCAAAAGCTTTATAGCCCTCCCAGGGATTAAACTGCTTAAGCCGGTTCGCCTGATTGACAGCCTTTTTAACACCGCCGCCGAACATGGCCGGAACAACCAGGTAATAACGGATCAAGTCATGCCGGGCAATGGTATTGGTGGAGTCGTACTGAATCGCTTGCAGGAGACGCTTTTTGACCTTCCGGCCATAATACGCTTTTTTGATGAAGCCGGAAGCCAGGCCTTTTTTTGCCAATGCGCGGCTATACCAGAGATGGTAACCCGATTGCGAGGGGTGGATATCGAGGGCAATTTTCCACCAAAACATGGCGCTGTCAGTATCGCATTGTTGATAAAATATTTTCCCCAGGGCAAATGCGGCCTCGGCATCGACTCGATTTTCAATATATGCTTTTCGGAAGTAGTTTTTTGCTGCGGGGAAATTTCGTTGGGTGATGAGTTCCCAACCGTCCTGAAAACGCCGGCCTGAACCCTCTTCACCGAGGTTTGGCAAAGAGAATAGCAGGATGATTAATAATATTGAACGTGTTGTGAACATCTTCCTTGGATCATTTATTAAATGGCGAACATACCGCCGAGGTGCAACTAAACCAAGTGCGGATAAAAATGTAAAGGAAGTGTGACAAATCTGTGCTAATCACAGGTTGAACTTAATTTGACGCAGAATGCCGCTGATATCGCCAGATTTCCGCTTTTGTTTTGAGACAACTCTCCTCGCAACCAAACTTCTGTTTGGTCACCCAGTTATTGTCCTTTTCCCAACCCCAACGTGGCGCCGCTCCAACGGAGCCCCGTTGGGGTTGGTATTGCTGCGGGATGGCGTTGCCACGAACTCCAGGGATGGAGAGAGAAATCTGTGCGCGCCCGGCACTAAATCGGTTCAAACAATTTTTTTGGTGCTCCCGTCTCCTTAACTCACTATCTCCTCGCAACCAAATCCAGTTTGGTTGCGCATCCGTTTCCTCAACCTTGTATTGCTACACGTTCTCCCCCTTGTTCTCCCCCCGATGCAGACTCAATAACGTAATCTCCCGGGGAACTAAGCGAATCGGCACCCCCACCATTCCCACGCCCACATTGACGTAGAGCTGCTTGCCCTCTTCCTTGTAGAGCCCTTCCACATAGGGGTGCATCAGGCGAATCGGATTGATCTCCATTCCGCCTACTTTGCCGATGATCTGGCCGCCGTGGGTGTGGCCGGAGAGGGTCAGGTCAAACCCTAATTTTTTGGCCGCTAAAAATGCCCCGGGGCGATGGGCCAGGAAGACTTTAAAAGAATCTTCCGGCAGGCCGGCTGTTGCGTGGTCAAACCGGGCAAAGTTAAAGCCGCCGCGACCGGCGTCATCAATCCCCACCAGGGTAAGTCTGGCCCCGTCGATATCCAGGGTCTGATTGGCGTTATTCAGCATGGTTACGCCGCGCTGCAACAACGCATCGGTCACTTTAGCGACGTTGGCAAAGTGATCGTGATTGCCCAGGCAGCCGAAGCTGCCGTAATCGGAGCGCAGCTCGCCGATGGTGCGATATAGGGAGGGAATCTCACTGTTGTTGTTATCCACAAAGTCGCCGGTCAGGGCAACCAGGTTGGGATGCAGCCGGTTTACAATAGTAAAAATATCCCGGATTTGATTTTCGGTCATAAATACGCCGGAGTGGATATCGCTGACCTGGGCAATGGTAAAGCCTTCCAATTGCGCCGGGAGATTCGGGAAATACAGGGGAACTCTACGCACGTGGTAGTCATGCTCGGTAGAGAGCTTGGCTAATATGGGCGCTCCCATGGAAACGCCGATGATAGTGCTGCCGCCCAATTTCAGCAAACGTCGCCGCCCGTAATCCACAGGCAGAGGCTCCCGGCGGCGAGGCGGCGCTTTAACCGGAACGCTGTTGCGGAACAGCCATTCCCGGAACCGGCCGCCCCAGCGGAACAGCAGATCGAACAAGTCTTTTACGAGCAAGATCAGGAAAGCGGTGATAAGCATGGCAGCCAAGGTGCCGGCCAGGTAGATCATTAGCTGGGCCGGGGTGTTCTGGTAACCCCAATAGCGGCTGATCAGCCAGCGCAGGGGAACCGCCAGTAAGCTAATCACTAAAATTCCCCGCCCCACCCACAGCCATTGGCGATAGCGAGCCGGGTGTAACTGCCGAAGCCAGTTGCGGTATTTGCGATATAAATAAAACTGGATACTGCTATAGAGAACCGTAAAAACGGTGAGAAAAATCAACATTCGTAAGGGCATGGATAACTTCCTCGTTTTTGCTATTGCTGCCAATCACAAGTTGAACTGAATTTGACGCAGAATGGCGCTGGTTGAACAGATCTCCGCTGAGACTATTTTTACATGTCCTGATTTAATACCTTTCCCCGTTTTTCTTTCACCATCAGGATAAATGAGGAGTTAAGCGGATCGACTCTTTTCGTTTTTAAACCAATTTTCAGCGTTTCCCAGCGTCAAGTTTTCAACTCATGATTTGCATTGTTGGTCACAGGACAACCTTTAAGATAGCATCAACGATATCCGGATCAAAAAGTTCTCTGCACTTTTTCCGGAGATGATATTATGGAATCAGGTTTAAAGTTTTGACGCTGATAATTGCGGATTATAGACGCGTGAATAAATTCGAGAAGACTGCCGGTTCTCCGGTAGCCGCATTCCGGGTAATCGGAATGCGGCTACCGCAGCAATCTATATTCGCGGATTAATTCACGCCTCTATAATTTCTATCTTGTTGGAGAGAATTATCGTCTACGTATCGCTGTCAAGCTGAA
>JAJRYW010000461.1 GCA_024275555.1 Calditrichota bacterium
CTCAATCAATTAGGATTAAACGTGGTAATTTTTAACCAGCCGGCCATTTCCGTGTACAAGAAACTGGGATTTGAGATTGCCCGGGTGAAAGAACGAAGTCTCCGGATCGGGGGAAAATTCTGGTCGTCCTATTACATGACCCTGGATCGGGCAACGTATGAGAAACGAAAGGCTCTGAATAAATAACGTGAACACGCACAGCTTACAGTGAACACCGGAGACCGGGATGCTGAACCAACTCGATTTATCTCAAAAAATGACCAGGGCAGAATACAAAGAGGCCATCGACAACCTGGAACGGAAATTAGGGGTGCTGCAACGGGAAGCGATCGAATTGCGGATACCCATCATCGTGGTCTTTGAGGGGTGGGATGCGGCCGGTAAAGGCACGCTGATCAACCGGCTGATTCTCTCGCTGGACCCGCGCCATTTTACGGTATACCCGATCATCAAGCCCAATGAAGAAGAGATGTACCGGCCCTTTTTGTGGCGGTTCTGGATTAAAACCCCGGCAAACGGGCGCATGGCCATTTTTGACCGAAGCTGGTACACCCGGGTGCTCTCCGACCGGGTCAATGGCGTGGTGAAGAAGCGGGTCTGGCAGACCGCCTACCAGGAGATTAATTCGTTTGAGCGGCAATTGGCCGACGGCGGTTGCCTGATCCTGAAGTTCTTCCTGCATATTTCCCAGGAGGAGCAAAAACGGCGTTTTAAGAAATTGGAGAAAAACCCGGCCACCGCCTGGCGGGTTGACAAGGGGGATTGGGAAAATCATCGCCGCTACGGGGAGTACCTGGAAGCGGTGGCGGAGATGCGGGCCAAAACCGACACGGATTACGCGCCCTGGACCATCGTAGAAGCGCACGACCGGCGCTTTGCCGTGGTGAAGATTTTCCAAACCGTCGTCGCGGCCCTGGAGCAGCGCGTTGATGAAGCCCGGGAGTTGGAAGAAACGCCCCGGAAACGCCGCAGCCAGGTCAATGCGGGTAAAATCTCCTCATCCCTGCTGGATAAAGTGGACCTCTCGCTGAGTCTCACCCGCGAGGAGTACAAGAAGTTGCTCAAGAAATACCAGAAACGCATCCGGGACCTGGAGCATAAAGTGTACATGAAGCGGCTGCCGGTGATTATTCTGTATGAGGGGTGGGATGCCGCCGGAAAAGGCGGTAACATCAAACGGTTGACCCGGAATATGGACCCGCGCGGCTACGAGGTGATCCCCATCGCTGCGCCAAACGATATCGAGAAACGGCATCATTACCTGTGGCGGTTCTGGAAAGAGATTCCCAAGGCCGGGCACATCGCCATCTTTGACCGCACCTGGTATGGCCGGGTGCTGGTGGAACGGGTGGAAGGTTTTGCCGCTGTCGAGGAGTGGCGGCGAGCCTACCGGGAAATCAACGAGATGGAAGAACAGCTGACCAACTTTGGCCTGGTGCTGGTCAAATTCTGGATTCACATCGATAAAGACGAGCAGTTGCGCCGTTTTAAAGAACGAGAAGCAAACCCGTTCAAAAGCTGGAAGTTAACCGATGAAGATTGGCGCAACCGGGAAAAGTGGGAGCTCTACAAAGAAGCGGTGGATGAGATGCTCTTCCGCACCAGCACCCCCAACGCCCCCTGGACAGTGGTGGAGTCGAATTCCAAATTGTATGCGCGGATAAAAGCTTTAAAGACGGTGATTAATGCGATTGAGGCGAAGTTGTGAGGGCGAGTGAAGCGTGAAGGGTGATTTTGTGGGAGAGGGAGCCGGTCAGGCGCAACGAGTAACCAATCACCAATCACCATTAACCAATCACCATTAACCAGATATCAGATGATGAATAGTTTATCCCCAATATGGCTGTCGTATCCGGAGTCGTTTGAAGAGTCGGCGTTTTTGGCCGGGCTCCAATCGCTATTTGCTTTTGATGAGGAGCGGGAACATCGCTTTTCCAGTTTTATCTTTGACACCTTTGATTGGCGGATTTACCGCAAAGGCCTGCGGCTGCTTTACCAGGACGGCTGCCTGGAGCTGAGCCGGGAGGGGGAACCGCTTGCTTCGCTGTCTATCCGTTTCGCGCAGCAGCCCTTTTTTGCCCGGGATTTGCCGGCTTCGGAATTGCGCGACCGCCTGGAGTCGCTTGCCTCGGTGCGGGCCTTGTTGCCCTGGGCCGGATTAGCGATCCGGGAACGACTATTGCCCATTTTGGACCGGAACGAGAAAATGGTGGCGCGGGTGGTGCTGCAGGAGATACGGCGGGCCGGGAGAGGACGCAGCGAAGCGCATAAACTGGTGAAAATCGAACCGCTGCGGGGATATGAGACGGAAGCGCAGCGGCTGATGGAATATTTCAAAGCCGGCGGCTTCGGCGATTCACAACGGGATGTCTTTGAAGCAGCCCTGGAAATCAGCGGTGTGACTCCCGGCGGCTACAACAACAAACTCCGTGTTCAGTTGCAGGCCGACGAGCGGTCGGATCAGGCGCTCAGCAAAATCCTTCGGTTTCAACTGGGGGTGATGATCGCCAATCAAGAGGGAATCATCAAAGATATTGACAGCGAGTTTCTGCATGATTTCCGGGTGGCGGTGCGGCGCAGCCGTTCTGCGCTTAGCCTTTTTAAACAAGTCTTCGCGCCGGATTCAATTGCCCCGTTTGGTAAGGCCTTGCGCGAGTTGGGCAAACAAACCAACCTTCTGCGCGACCTGGATGTCTACCTGCTTCGCCAGACCGAATTTCAGCAACGGGTTCCTTTGGATTTTCAGAAAGGGTTGAATCCGCTTTTCCAAAGGCTGCGGCGGGACCGGGAAAGAGCGCATTCCGAGGTAATTCGTTTGCTAACCTCGGTCTCCTATCAGCAATTTACAACCTCCTGGCGATCATTCCTGGAGCAGACTCCGGAGGAGCGCGCCTATAGCCGGGACGGCCATAAACCGGTTAAAAAACTGGCAGATAAACAGATTTATCGAAAATATCAGCAGATTGTCAAAGCCGGGGAAGGAATTGGCCGGGACGCTGAAGATCAGCAGTTGCACCGTCTCCGGATTGAATGCAAAAAATTGCGCTATCTGCTGGAGTTTTTTTACTCGCTCTATCCCGGCGAAGAGGTTGATCAGATTATCCGGCAATTGAAACGATTGCAGGATAACCTGGGGCTGTTCAACGACCTCTGTATGCAGATCGAACATCTAAGCGAATATGGAATGGGCCTTAAACCGGGCAAGCGGCTGGGAAATCTGGCAATCCTGGCCGTGGGAAGCCTGATCGGTTCGCTTTATACCGAAAAGCAGCAGTGCCGGAAAAAGTTCAGCGGCTTGTTCGAGGAGTTCCGCGCCCCGGAAAATTGGCGCCAGTTTGAACGCCTCTTCCGCCGGAAGAAAGAAAACTGAGGAGAAGTACTTTGATTTCGGATTGCATCAACTGCGTTGAAGGAGCATCGACACAGTCGATGCACTCCAAATTTTGACATGGCAGCATTGACATAGTCGATGCACTCCAAATTTTGACACGGCTGAAGGAAGTACTTTAATTTTGGAATGCATCAACTGCGTTGAAGGAGCATCGACATAGTCGATGCACTCCAAATTTTGACATGGCAGCATCGACACAGTCGATGCACTCCAAATAAAGAAAATTACATGACCAATATGTCATTAGTATAAGGAAACAGAACATGGCAATTCGCAGCCTGGCCCTCTACCACTTAAAAGGCGGTGTGGGAAAAACGGCCACAGCCGTCAACCTGGCCTATTGTGCGGTTCGCAGCGGTCTTTATACGCTCCTGGTGGATTTGGACCCGCAGGGTTCGGCCACCTACTATTTTCGGGTCAAGCCCAAATTCAAAAAAGGGGCCGGGGGCCTGGTGCGGGGCGGAAAAACGTTGGCCCATAATATTAAAGCCAGCGACTATACCAACCTGGATATACTTCCGGCGGATTTTTCCTTCCGGCGGCTGGATCGGAATCTGGAAGAGCGTAAAACTCCCCGGAGCCGCTTCGGAAAAGTATTTCAACCCCTGTTGAACGAATACGATCTGGTCATCTTTGATTGTCCTCCCGGCCTTACCACGGTGTCGGAGAATATTTTTAATTTGGTGGATTTATTGCTGCTCCCGGTAATCCCCACCACGCTCTCGATGCACAGCCTGGAGCAGATATTGGGTTTCCTGAAAAAGAAGAAATACCATTCGGCCCAGGTAAGCGCCTTTTTCTCGATGGTGGAACGGCGCAAGAAATTGCATCGCGCCATGATGCTGGAGGGAGAGAAACTGCCGATTGATGTTCTGAGCAGCGTCATACCCTATCGCAGCGAAGTAGAGCGGATGGGACTGGAACGCCGCCCGGTGCCGGAGTTTGCGCCGAATTCTTCCTCGGCTCATGCTTATCTGGCGCTTTGGGAAGAACTTCGGCGCCGCTATGGGGTAGAAAAATAAACCACTGTAATGAAAAACAGGATAATTTGATGAAAACGCCAACCATAAGCAAAGAGATAAGCTGGCTGGCTTTTAACGACCGGGTGCTGCAAGAGGCCGCCGACCCCAATGTGCCGCTTATTGAACGTTTGAAATTCCTGGGAATTTTCTCTTCTAACCTGGATGAGTTTTTCCGGGTGCGGGTGGCCACTTTAAAACGTCTCTCCCGCCTGGGCAAACAGGCCCGCTCGATTATCGGGCAGGAGCCTGCCAAAGTGCTCAACCAGATCCACGAGCAGGTGCTGAATCAACAGGCGGTGTTTGAACGGCTGTATGACAAAATCCTCAAAGAATTGGCAAAGCATAAGATTTTTATCCTCAACGAGCAGGAATTGAACCCGGCCCAGGCGAAATTTGTGCTGGACTATTTCCGCCGGGAGGTGCGCGCCAACCTGGTTCCGATCATGATCGACCAGATCGAGACCTTTCCCACGCTGAAGGACAACACCCTCTACCTGGCCACAAAGCTGATTAAAAGCTCGGCGCCGGAGAAGTTTAAATATGTGCTGATCCGGGTGCCGACCAGTGTGCTGCCCCGTTTTGTTATCTTGCCCAAAAGCGGCGGCATGGAATCCCTGATCCTGCTGGATGATGTGATTCGCCTTGGCCTGGTGGATATCTTTGCCGCCTGGCAGTATGACCGCTATGAAGCCTACACCATCAAACTGACCCGGGACGCCGAGTTGGAGTTTGACGATGATTTCTCGGAAAGCCTGATGAAAAAAGTCTCCAAGGGGCTCAGCCAGCGTAAAAAAGGCGACCCGGTTCGGTTTGTCTTCGATGCGGGGATACCCGGCGATTTCCTGAAATTCTTAGTCAGGAAAATGAACCTGGACACCTCGGAAGGCAATTTTATCCCCGGGGGACGCTACCACAACTTTCGGGACTTCATCAATTTCCCGGCCATTGGCGCAAAGCGATTACGATATAAACCCATGCCGCCCTTGCCCCACCCGGCCATCAAACCGGATACCAGTATTTTTAAAACATTGAATCAGCAGGATGTGCTGCTTCACTATCCTTATCAGCGCTTTGAGCATGTGATCGATTTGCTCCGGGAAGCCGCCATCGATCCTAAAGTCAGCTCGATAAAGATCACCATTTACCGGCTGGCCAAAAAATCTCGGATCATCAACGCCTTAATTACCGCGGCGCAGAACGGCAAGTCGGTTACTGTGGTGATGGAACTGCAGGCGCGATTTGATGAGAAGGCCAATATCTACTGGTCCAACAAATTGCAGGAAGGGGGCGTGCGGGTCATCCACGGAACCCCCAATTACAAAGTGCACTGCAAACTGATTCTGATTACCCGTAAATCCAAACGGAAAACCACCTACTATGCCAGTATCGGCACGGGGAATTTTAACGAAATAACCGCCCGGATTTACACCGATCACGCCCTCTTAACCAGCGATCCGCGGCTGACCAAAGAGGTGATAAGCATCTTCGATTTCCTGGAGAATAAGTACCAACTCCAGAGTTTTCGCCATCTGTGGGTGTCGCCGTTTAACTCGCGTCAGAAAATCAATAAACTGATCACCCAGGAAATAAAAAATGTCCAGGCCGGTAAAGAGGCCTATATTCTGATCAAAATGAATAACCTTACCGATCCGAAGCTGATCAACAAACTTTATAAAGCCAGCCAGGCCGGCGTAAAGATCCGCATGGTGGTGCGGGGGATGTTTACCCTGCTGCCGGGCAAGAAGAAACTGAGTGAGAACATCGAGGCGATCAGTATTGTCGATAAGTTTTTGGAGCACACCCGTTTCTTTATTTTTTGCAATGACGGGGATGAGAAATATTTCCTCACCTCGGCAGATTGGATGCCCCGTAATTTGGACCGCCGGGTGGAAGTAACCTGCCCGATTTATGATCCGGAAATCCGGCAGCAATTGCGCAAATATATCGATGTGCAATTGAGCGACACTGTTAAAGCCCGTGAGTTGACCGACCAATTGGATAATTGTTATGTGCCGCAAACGGGGCGAAAAAAGATTCGCACCCAGGTTGTTCTGTACAACTGGTTTAAAGAGATGGCCAAAACGGCGGACTGGTGGGACGGCCGCCCCCAGTTGCCGGCGGATGAAGAACCGGCCCACTTTGAATTTGAAGACCGGATGCCGGAGGTTACACCGGATATTCTTCCTGCGCCGGATGTTCCCGCCGCCGGGCCGCCCGCCGCTAAGTAACCGAGACAAATATGACCGACCTGCAAAGTTCCACTGCCTTAAAATTTGCCGCAATTGATATCGGCTCCAACGCCGTGCGGCTCTTGCTGACCCGGGTGCTGGAGGACGGCCAGGGCGCCTTTTTCAAAAAAGAATCGCTGATTCGTTTGCCGATCCGGCTGGGCGAAGAAGCGTTTACCATCGAACGGTTTTCCCCGGGGCAGATCGAGGTGCTGGTAAACGCCATGACCGGTTTTAAGTATATGATGCAGGCCTACCAGCCCCTGGATTATATGGCCTGCGCCACCTCAGCAATGCGGGAAGTTAAAAACGGGCCTGAAGTTGTCCGGGCAATTAAGAAAGAATGCGGTATTGATTTACAAATAATTGATGGTAAATTAGAGGCGGAGATTATCTTTGCCAATCGGTTCGAGCAACGTTTAAATAAACAGAAGCACTACTTGTATATCGATGTCGGCGGCGGCAGTACGGAATTGACGCTCTTAGCTGCCGGGCGCGCTGCGGCTGCCCAGTCATTTAAGATTGGTACGGTGCGGGCGCTAAAGGGAAAAGTGAAGGCGAGTACCTGGAAGAGTATGCGCCTGTGGATCAAAGAACACACCCGCGGCTATCAGCCCCTGGCCGGGATTGGCAGCGGTGGGAATATCAATAAAATGTTCCGCCTGGCCCGGCAAAAAGAAGGCAAGCCTCTTTCTTACAAGGCGCTCGGGAAGATGGATGCGTTGATTAACAGTTATACTTTTGAAGAGCGGATTCGCATTTTAAATCTTCGCCCGGACCGGGCCGATGTAATTGTGCCGGCCAGCCGTATTTACCTGACCGTGATGCGCTGGGCCGGCTGTAAAAAAATATATGTGCCCCAAATTGGCCTGGCAGACGGCCTTGTACGGATGCTCTATGAACGATATCGAAAATCCGGAAGCCCCCTTGTTTAATGTTGCCGCTAAGCCGCGAAGGCCGCCAAGAAAAAACAGACAAAAGGTAGTTGCCGCTAAGACGCCGGGATCGCTGAGAAAGGATAAAGAATTTATAGACCCGTGAATTAGTATGAGAATGAAATTGTTTGAATGTGATGAACGAATTTCC
>JAJRYW010000462.1 GCA_024275555.1 Calditrichota bacterium
AAAATATAGTGAAGCCGGCGTTGATATCGACAGGGATATCGGCTTCAAAGACCGCTCTTTAATTGATAGCGATGAGCAGTTAGCCGGGCGAGTCAATCGCAATGCGAGAGCCACGCCGGCAACTGTTTATCTGTTTCGCCTGGATCGAGCTTTTACAATTTACGGAAAGGATTTACGATACAAGCTGACCCGGGATACTATCACCGAAGAAGATTATCGTAACATCCTGGAGAACAAACGCTTCGATTTACTTTACCGGAGGGTATGCGATTACATTAATTCGGAGAATGCCAATGAGTATATCCGGGGCATCAATACCTATTTAGAGCATTTCAAATATCTTCATCTGGCAACGATTGACCGTCAGTTTAAACTAATTGCCGACCGGACCTTAACAGTGTATGTGCCGTTAGAGATACCTGCACAACATTTTGGGGATGCAGACCTCACCTATCTGCAAGATTTCGGAATAGCCCCTCAAAACGAAATGATAAACGGTGCGGATGTTTGGAGTGCTTATACGGAAATCGTTACCGCTCAAACGGATGAATTCATCCGTAAGCGGATCGACCTGAAGCGGATTTACGGCATCATGGCGCAGTTCATGTTTTCCATACATGCCAACTCCGCTCTGGTAATCGAGTTAAAACGACATGCAGACCTGGAGGCTTTCGATAAATACAAGATGCTGTACTTATCCCACTGGGAAGAAATGTATGACTACCAGGACGGCATCCGGGAAGAACAGTTCAGCGATCCCATGGTATTTATATGATTTCCTTGAAATGTAATTAAACCCAATCACCCAAACACTAAATCACTCATTCACCAAATGACAACAACCGGGACTCATATCAATTATTACCACGTCTGCAAAAGAGAGCTGTGGCTCTTCGCCAACGGCATCCAGATGGAGCATACCTCGGAGTTAGTAGCGGAAGGGAAACTGATCCACGAGAGCAGCTATCCCCAGCGGGCCGAAAAATACCGCGAGGTGGAAATCGACGGGGTGAAGATTGACTACTATGACGCCCAAAATAAAGTAGTGCACGAAATCAAGAAATCCGATAAAGTGGAAGCCGCCCATCGCTGGCAGGTGAAGTATTACCTCTATGTGCTCAAACAAAACGGTGTGGAAGGCGCTACCGCCATCCTGGAATATCCCAAACTGCGCCAAACCGAGGAAATCGAATTAACCCTGGCCGATATTGAATACCTTGAGAAAGTGAAATCACAAATTCAGCAAATCATTCAATCGGACGCTTGCCCGCCCCGGGTAGCTAAAAAAATCTGCAAAAACTGCTCGTATTATGATTTTTGCTGGAGCGGGGAGGGGGAGTTTTGAGTTTTGAGTTTTGAGTTTTGAACTACGAATTTGAAACGGGAGATATTCCAATGAAATTTGCCGAAGAAATGAAAGAGAGAACAAAACAATTCGCCTTGAGAGTCATTAAGCTTTATCGTCATCTACCGCATACTCCGGAAGCACAGATTATTGGTAAACAATTATTGAGATCGGCAACATCTGTAGCTGCAAATTATAGAGCAGTTTGCCGTTCTCGGTCTGATAATGAATTTTACGCTAAGTTAAGTATTGTTATTGAGGAAATTGATGAATCTGCTTTTTGGCTAGAATTATTGGGTGATTCTCACATCTTAAAGAAAGAACTCTTAAGCGAACTATTGAACGAAGGGAATGAAATCTTAAAAATACTCGTAACAGCCCGTAAAACAACGAAATCCCGTAGACAATGATTCCCAATTCGAAATTCAAAACTCAAAATTGATATGAAAAAGACATACTATCTCTTCAACCCCGGCCGGCTGAGCCGCAAAGATAACACCCTTAAGTTTGTCGCTGTCGATGAGGACGGCAACGAACAGAAACCGCGCTATATCCCCGTCGAAGGTGTATCCGACCTATATGTTTTTGGCGCGTTAGACGCCAATAGTTCTCTCTACAATTTTCTGGGGAAGAACCGGATTGCGGTGCACTTTTTCGATTACTACGAAAACTACAGCGGTTCCTTTATGCCCAAAGAATACCTTCTGGCCGGCAAAGTACAGGTAGCCCAAACCCGGCATTATCTCCAGCCAAAAAAGCGGCTGGACATTGCACTTCAGATTGTAGACGGCGCCGCTTTCAATATGCTTAAGAATCTGAAATACTATCAGAACCGTGAAAAAGACCTCGCCGGGCAAATCCGGGTGATCAGCGGCCTGGCGGAGACAATCCTCTCCTGCAAATCCGTGCCGGAATTAATGGGGGTCGAAGGGAACATCCGTCAAACCTACTACTCTGCATTTGATGAAATTCTTACCGGTTTCCGGATGGACGGCCGCACCAAACAACCCCCGCTAAATGAAATCAACGCCCTGATATCCTTTGGCAATATGATGTGCTATACCACTTGCCTGAAAAGCATTTATCATACCCAACTTAACCCGACCATCAGCTTTCTACACGAACCGGGAACCCGCCGTTTCTCCCTGGCCCTGGATGTTGCGGAAATATTTAAACCGATTTTAGTCGACCGGGTTATTTTTAAGGTGATTAACAAGAAAGAAATCCGGAGCAAGCATTTTTCAAAAGAACTTCAGCGATGCCTGTTAAATGAAAACGGCAAAAAGATATTCATCCGCGCCTACGAAGAACGGCTACAGGAAACCATCAAACATCGAACCCTGAAAAGGCATGTCAGCTATCAACATCTAACCAAATTAGAGTGTTACAAGCTGGTAAAACATGTTTTGAAAATGGAAGAATATCAGCCTTTCAAAACCTGGTGGTAGTAATCACGGGGTGACGGGGTGACGGGGTGACTCGAAAAACCCTCCGTGATTTCCTTTAATCTTTAAGGTGATGGGGTGACGGGGTGACGGGGTGACGGGGTGATTAGGCCGGGGGACGGGACTGGAGTAGGTAAGGGCCGTGAAATCGCTGGGTGACGGGGTGACGGGGTGATTAGGCCGGGGAGCCGGAGTTTTCGTTTCTTGTATTGTGGTGATGGGGTGACGGGGTGATTAGGCCGGGGAGCCGGAGTTTTCGTTTCTTGTATTGTGGTGA
>JAJRYW010000463.1 GCA_024275555.1 Calditrichota bacterium
AGCACAAATCGATGTCTTCGCAATACATGAAAAAGCGCTCGTCAAAATAGCCCACTTTATCGAGCACGCTCTTGCGGAACATCATAAAGGAGCCGGAAATGGCCGGGACCGGGTAGGCGTCGTCCGGATCGAGATAGGTTAAATTGTACTGGCCGAAAATTTTACTGCGGGGGAACAATTTGCTCAGCCCCACTACTTTCCAGAAAGCGATCATCGGGGTAGGGATGGCGTGGCGGCAATCCACGGAAAAAGAGCCGTCCGGGTTGATGATCTTGCAGGTCGCCCCGGCGGCTTCGGGAGTCTGATCAAAAAATTTGAGCAACTCCGTAAAAGTGTCTTCCTGCACCACCGTATCGGGATTGATCATCACCACATATTCCCCCGTTACTTGCTGCAGGGCCAGGTTGTTGGCCCTCCCGAAGCCCAGGTTTTCCTGCGACTCCAGCAGGATCACCTCCGGAAAGCGCTGGCGGATATGCGCAACGCTTCCGTCAATCGAGGCATTATCGACCACGAAGATTTGATGGGGAATCTCCCGGAGGGCCCGCTTTAAGGAGAGTAAAGCCTGCTCCAGGTACTCCTTTACATTGTAATTGACGATCACTACCGAAATTTTAGGCGCGCTGTTCATCAGCGTTGAAGACTCCCGTTAATCCGCAGATGCTTTTTTCTTGATTTTACCATTTGAGCCGTTCCCGGGGAATGCCGCCGTTTCCCCCTTCCTGTGCTTGCGCCGAAAAAAGAACATGGCGCTTTGGAGCATAATCCGGATATCCAGGCTGATAGATAGATTCTCTACGTAATAGTTTTCGTATTTGGTGCGTTCTTTAAGCAGTTTGGTGGAGGAATTTACCCGGTATTTAATTTGGGCAAACCCGCTGATGCCGGGGCGAACCATAACCCGGCGGTGCAGAAAGGGCAGCCGGTTGAAATTTTGCCGGTACCACTCCGGCGACTCCGGGCGCGGGCCCACCCAACTCATATCGCCTTTGATAATGTTAAACAACTGGGGCAATTTGTAGAGATGGGTGCGGTAGAGAAAATCCCCCAGCGGCGTCAAGGGCGTTTCGGCTCCCCCACCCTGGTAGACATCGCAGGAAATCTGATCATCATTGCAGAGCCGGAACAGGTACATGTTAAAAATACGCCCGTTTTTGCCCAGGATGGGAATACGCACCAGCGCCGAATTTTGGAATCGTTTCCGGATCAGCAGAATTAAACCGGTCCAGAGCGGCAGGGTCAGCAGCAGCACGCTTCCGGCCAGGGTAATATCGATCACGCGCTTTAAGAACCACTGCCAGAGCACCATCGGTTCCGGAAACACCCGGGTCAGGCCGTGTTCCGCCAAACTGGAGGTGTGCCCGGAAACCATGGCATGGAGCACCGGCGGCGTTTTGACCACCACCTGCAAGCGGTCGCACACCCCGATGATATCCAGCAAGTCCTCGCGCGGCTCCTTATCCACCGCCACGATAATCTCCTCGATCATATTCTGGTGAATCAAGTCAGGCAAATCCTCAAAAGTACCCAGCACCGGTATCCCCTCAAATTCGTGGCGCTTTTGCTTGCGGTCTACGATGCCAATCACCCGGTAAAGCAGATGGGGATTGTTGCGAATATCGCGCAGAATATTGCGGCTCTTGCGCCCGGTTCCAATCACCAGGGTGTTTTTATAGCTGTATTCGAAAATATGGCGGGTCTTTTCCCACTTGATAATCAGCAGGCGGATTCCGTTGACAAAAATAATCATTACCAGCCAATAAAAGCCAACCGTGTAAAGCTGGGCCTGGTTAAAGGGCGCCCGCGCTTCCTGCCCCACCAGTATATCCAGGTTCAACCCGGCTAAAAAGAGCAATAAGGTAAAGGTGATGATCCGGGTGACGCGCACCGATTTGTTGAAACGGGAGATGTCCCAGGGCATCCGGTAGAGGCCGTTCACCCAAAAAAGGAACAGCCACACCCCGGTGATGATCAGGAAGACCGGTTCGGTAAAAAAATCTTGCCAGAGACGGGGGCTGGCCGGAAGGATAATCCCGGAGCGGAAACGAAACCACCAGGTCAGGTATCCGGCCAGGTTGATTGCGGCAATATCCCCCAAAAAGATGGCTATCTGGTGCCAGATCCGGTTCACATGAATGGGAGAGCGCATGGCCGCCCGGGTTTGCTGCTCGGAGATTCCGAAACTGATCTTCTGGCGGGTCTCCAGGTATCCCAGCCGCCAGGCCCAGTAAATCGAAAAACTGAAGGCCAGCAAAAACAGGAAGGCGCCGGCCAATTCCCGGTAGAAGACCATCAGCACGCCCAAAACGGTGTAGAGCATGGTGAAATAGTACATCAGCCAGACCGAATCGAGGTGGGATAGACTCAGATTGATCAGGCGGTGGTGAATATGCTCCCGGTCGGCTTTGAAAGGATGGCTGCCCCGGCCCATCCGCCGGAAAAAGGAGATCAGCGTATCGGTGATGGGCATGCCCAGCATGATCAGGGAGACTAAAAAATAAACCTGGTGACTGTTGGCAATTCTCAGCGATTCGATGGAAAAGACAGCCAGGAGATAGCCCAGCATCAGGCTGCCCACATCGCCCATAAAAATCGAGGCGGGGTGATAATTGTGCTTCAGGAACCCCAGCAAGGCCCCGATCAGGGCCAGGGAGAGCACAACCAGGAAAAGATTGCCCTGGTAAACAGAGAGAATAAAAAAACCGGCCATGGTGATCAGGCTGATTCCCCCGGCCAGCCCATCCAGGCCGTCCAGTAAATTGACCGCGTTGATGATAAACATGATCCACAAAATGGTAAAGGGGTAATTAAGAACGCCCAGGTCCAGTTGCGCGCCGGAAGGGCTGAAAAAGGCTTCGATAAAACATCCCCCGTAGGCGGCGACGGCGGCAGCAAGGAACTGTCCTAAGAATTTAGCCCCCGGCCGGAGCCCTTTTACATCATCAACCAAACCAACCAGCACAATAATGAACAGCCCGACCCCAATGTGGCGGTAGCGCAGCATGGCGGGGATATCCAGAATGTCCAGCGCGACCGCCAGGAACATCCCCCCCAGCAGGCCGGCTAAAACGCCCAGCCCGCCTAAAAGCGGCTTAAAACCGGAGTGTATTTTTCGGGTATTCGGGAGCGCCCCAATCCCGAATCGAGTCGCAACCCGTTTTATTCCGGCAACGGTATAGAGGGAAATTGCAAAGGCAAAAAAGAGGACAAGAACAGATGCCATTCCAGAAACAATAGGTCGATTATTCTTCGTTAACTCGACAAATCTACGTCAAGGCGCTCAACTATACAAATCTTTTAAATTGTTGGGGTTGATGTGGGAGGTTTTGGAGGCGGAAGCTTCCCGAAAAAGGCGCAGCGCATCCGGCGGCGCAAACCGGGATGAGACCTTCGCAGCTTCAAAAGCAAAGACGGAGATTTAGGCGAAAAATGGCGGCAGGGGCAAGGGGAGTTGCATTTAAGGTGTGTTTTCTGGCCCAAAATCCCCCGTTCGGGTTATAGACATTTGCGGTTTTCGGATTTATCTTATTCCCAGTATTTAAAATCTCTGTCTCACAGTCCTGACGGAGAGCAGCCCCCTTTCCGTCAGGATTGGTTTTATAGACGAAATCCAAATGAGTTTATAAACCCAAGCAAAGGAGCAGCACATGGACTTGATCTATCTTTCCTGGCAAACCTCGATGCTCTTTAGCCGTTCCGGATTGAGTAAAGTTACCAGCGTTCTGCTGTTGTTGTGCCTGCTGTTTATAAAAACCGCCCACGGGTAGCAAACCGTTTACGGATTCAATACCCGACGATTGGGCGCCCTTTTCGGATTGTTTATAAACCCTGCCCTATCCATAGCCCTCCTTGCCTGTTTGAAGCAAGCGGATCAACACCTGTAAAATTATTACTGACGGTTCGGTTATTTTTTGGCCGGTTTTCGAAATTCTTGGTGATTTCCTATTCGAAAGTTCTCGTTTGGGGAAAATTCATGCTTGGCCACAGTTTCATACACAGAACCTTTGGTTTTACGTGGAAATCAATCGAGGACTCTCCAACTG
>JAJRYW010000464.1 GCA_024275555.1 Calditrichota bacterium
CGACCACAACGTGGCGCCGTTGGCATTGGCGCGGGATGGCGTTGCCACGAACGAAGAGAGAAATCTGTTAGCTCTCGAAACTTTGTCTTTACTTTACAATTATTTTAGCCAACATAGTATCGTATACAAACAGATTTCTCTCTACGCTACGCTACGTTCGAAATGACATGGATTTTTAAGGTTAATATTTACAGACCATTAAAGAGTAATAAGGTCTAATATCAGGAGGACAATATCTTGGGTGATCTTTTAACCGATTGGCTGTTCTATATATTTATTGAAGCAAGTCTGCTGAAAATATTGATTGTAATCGGCATCCTCTTAATGCTGGTGATGATGCTTACCTGGGCGGAGCGCCGGGTGTCCGGCTGGATTCAGAATCGCCTGGGGCCCAACCGGGTTGGCTGGATGGGAATGCTGCAACCCTTTGCCGACGGCATCAAGCACTTCACCAAAGAAGATATTATCCCCGGCCATGTCGACCGTATGTTGTATCTCATGGCCCCGGCCATTGCCCTGGTTCCCGCCCTGATCACCTTTGCGGTGATTCCCTTCGGAGACCAAATTACCATTCCCTTCAACGACACCCTGGTCACGATAAAATTCCAGATAGCAGACCTGAATATTGGCGTTCTTTACATTGTCTCCGTCGCTTCGCTGGGCGTCTACAGCATGTTTGTGGGGGGATTCGGTTCCAACAACAAGTATTCCATGCTGGGCGGTTTGCGCGCCTCCGCCCAGATGATCAGCTATGAAATTCCCATGGGATTGGCCATTGTAGCGGTTATCCTGATCAGCGGTTCGCTCCGGTTAAATGACATCGTTGTCGATCAGGTCGGGATGTGGAACATTGTCCGCCAGCCGCTGGGATTTCTGATCTTCCTGGTGGCCAGCTTTGCCGAAACCAACCGGCTGCCCTTCGACCTCCCCGAAGCCGAGCAGGAACTGGTGGGCGGGTATCATACCGAGTACAGCTCGATGAAGTTTTCCACCTTCTTTATCGCAGAATATTCCAATATGATCACCGCTTCGGCGCTGATCGTTACTCTTTACCTGGGCGGCTGGCAGGCGCCCTTTTTAGAGCGGGCGGATATCCCCATCCTGCTGGAGCAAATCCTGCAGATTATTGCCTTCAGCCTTAAGACCCTTTTCTTCCTGTTCCTCTTTCTGTGGGTGCGCTGGACCCTGCCGCGGTTCCGGTACGATCAGTTGATGAACCTGGGCTGGAAAAAGATGCTTCCCCTGGGATTGCTCAACATCCTCCTGACCGCCGCATTCATCGTCTATGTTTAAGCGGAATTTTATCATCCGGAAATACCCGGCTTGCCGGGCAGCGGGGAGTATTTTCGGTGCTCAGGCGTATTTGCGCTTGCGAAAATACCAGTCGACCGCGGCGCTAAAAATTGTTGCCAGAATTTTATACCCGGCCCCGATCACCCCGCGCAAGTTGCCGGAGACTTTTGATTTTCCGCCGCTGCGCTTGCGGTAACGCACCAGTATTTCGATGGCCTTCACGCCGCGCTGGGCGGCTTTAATCTGCATCTCCACCGTCCAGCCAAAGTTGCGGTCTTTCATCTCCAATGCTTGCAGCGCCTCGTAAGTGATGGCCCGGAAGGGGCCCAAATCGGTGTAATTTACCCCCCAGAACCAGCGCATCAGCCGGCAGGCCAGCCAGTTGCCGAAACGGGCCTGGGGCGTCAGTGCGCCTCTCTCGGCCTTTCCGGCCGCCCGGGAGCCAATCACCATCTCTGCCGCGCCGGACAGAATAGGCTCTACCAGTTGCTCCATTTCTTCCGGGTAGTCGCTGTAATCGCCGTCCAGAAAGACGACGATCCCCCGGTGCTCCAGGGAAGCAATCCCGGTAAGACAGGCCGCTCCATAGCCGCGCTCCGGCTCATGCAGCACCCGCGCCCCGGCTTGCCGGGCAACCTGCACCGTCGCATCGGTCGATCCGTTATCCACCACAATAATTTCATCCACCCAGCCGGGGATGTCGGCAATCACTTTGCCAATGGCGGCCTCTTCGTTGATTGCCGGGATAATCACTGAAACCGGTGTGTTGTCTCTCATAACATTAGACCTTATTACCTTTTAAAGAACTGTAATTATTAACTTTAAAAAACCACTGTCATTTTCCCAACGGGATGGCGTTGCCACGAATCCCGGTTTGCCGGGAAGAGAAATC
>JAJRYW010000465.1 GCA_024275555.1 Calditrichota bacterium
AAGACTTAAGAAATGAAAACGCAGCTCCCCGGGGAGCAGGGGCCGAAGGCCCCCCGGCAAAGCGAAGCATCAAACAAAACACCGTCGCGCTGGTTGGGGTTCTGATCACAATTGCTCTTGTGGCAACCGCAATTGTTTTCTGGAACCGGGACAACGGCGCACCCGAGTCGGCCATCAAACGGATTGCCGTTTTACCGCTGGAGAATCTGGGTCCTGCCGACCAGGAATATTTTGCCGACGGCCTGACCGGCGAGATAACCAGCCGGCTGTCCGGATTGTCCGGCCTCAGAGTTATCGCGCGTTCCAGCGCTATGCAGTACAAAAAGACCAGCAAAAGCCTGAAGCAAATCGGGGAAGAACTCAATATTGACTATGTTTTGGAAGGCACCCTGCAATGGCAAGAGAACGCCCGGGGGGAAAAGCGCGTCCGGGTCAGCCCGGAGCTGATCAAAATTGCCGACGGCACACAGGTGTGGTCGAAACCCTACGAAGCGGATTTCTCCAATGCCTTTAAATTGCAGGCGGACATTGCTGCGACGGTCGCCGAAGCGCTGAATATCACCCTGGTGAAATCCGAACAGCAGGCCTTGCGCGGCAAGCTCACCGATAATCCGGAAGCATACGACATCTATTTGCGGGCAATTGAGTATACCACAAATATTTCAGACGAAAAAAGGTTACGAATTGCCAAGCAATTGCTTCAGAAAGCAATCGCCTTGGACAACAATTTTGCGGCGGCTTATGCCAGGCTATCCACCGTGCAATCCGATATGCACTGGTCTTACTTTGAGCGAAGCGAAGAAAATCTTATCCAATCCAAAGCCAACGCGGAAAAAGCTATGGCCCTGGCGCCCAATCTTCCCGAAACACATGTCGCCATGGGAAATTATTATTACCACGGCAAACTGGATTACGAGCCGGCTTTGCGGGAATACACCGCCGCCATCAAACGGCAACCCAACAATGCTGAAGCTTATGCCGGGATCGCCTTTGTGAAGAGGCGGCAGGGCAAAATGCCGCAGGCGCTGGCCTCGCTCAAAAAAGCATTTGATCTCAACCCCCGGGATGCTGCCTTTGCCAATGACATCGGCGAGACCTATATACTCCTCCGGGATTACCGGCAGGCCATGCGGTTTCTTGACCTGGCCATTTCTTTAGCGCCGGATATCGACATGCCCTACGATTATAAAGCCTGGATTTATTTACTGGATCAGGGCAACCCCCAAAATGCACGCGCCATTATTGACGGGGCCCTGGAAAGGAAAATAGGGCTGGATAGTAAGTTTTTCTGGTACACTTTGACGGTGTGCGATGTGTTAGAAAGCAACTTCGATGCAGCGCTTATGCGACTCGCCGGTAAACAGGAAATTGACGGCCAATATATGTACAAACCGATAGACCTGCTCACGGCCCGGATCTATGAGTTCATGCAAAACCAACCGCAGGCGCAAGAGAAGTATAAGTCGGCCCGCCGGCTTCTGGAGGCAAGAATAAAAGTACACCCGGAGGATTCGCGATTGTACAGTTCACTGGGGCTGGTTTACGCCGGCCTGGGGCGGAAAAGCGAGGCTGTCCGGGCAGGCAAACGCGGCGTTGAACTGCTGCCCATTTCCAAAGAAGCCTGGCGCGGCAGTTTTCGTGTGCTCGATCTTGCTGAGATTTATACCAGGGTCGGTGAGCCGGATTTAGCCATGGACTTGCTGGGGGAATTGCTCGCCCGTCCCACGGATGTCATTTCCGCAGCGCTGCTCAAAATCGATCCCACCTGGTCGCCCCTGCGCGGGCAGCCGCGCTTTCAGGAGTTGCTCAAAAAGTATTCATCGGGAAAATCCGGCTGATCAGGCAAAACCATTCTGCACGGCAAAATCAACCCCAAAAATCGCCTAAGGCCGCCCCTCTCGCAAAAGAACAAAAAATCATTTTCAGGATTTGTTTTTCTGATGATTCTGCTCTCGAATCTGTTCAATTAGGCCGGCCTTCAGTTCCCACAATTTTTGCGAAATTGAAACGTGGTATATATGCGGGTTCATCAACCGCCGGATACCGGGGTCAAGCCGCTCGATATCATTTTTACGGATTTTGCGGATTTCCTCAATTCCCGGGCTCTGGTAGACTTGTTTCCCATTCACCAGAATCGGTTCATGAAGCGGCTCGATATAAGAAAACTGGTTGGCGGCGAGCTTGCGTTTTTTGACCGGGTCGAACGGGTTGCGCAGCAACAATTGTTTTTTCTTCAGCGGATCTTCGTCTTCCAGGGTAATTAAATCCGCGGTGGCCTTACCCCGGTGGTCATAAATACGCCAGACTTTTTTGTGTCCCGGATTGGGCGTTTTTTGCGGTGTATCGGAAATTTTGATGGCCGGCGTCCATTTGCCGTGACACTTGAGCGCGACCAGTTTGTAGACTCCCCCCAGGCTGCATGAGCCGTGCGAGGTGATCAGCCGGGTGCCTACACCGTAGACCAGGCGTTTGATCAGGTGATCGGGATCGACGCCGTAGCGGGGCGCTTCTTCCTCCACCTGGGTGATAATCTGCCAGATCACCAACTCATCCAGGTTATTCGATAACACAATCTTGGTATCGGGAAACCCGGCCGCATTAAGCATTTTGGCCGCCTGGATGCTCAGGTAGGCTAAGTCGCCGGAATCCAGCCGCACCCCGACCGGCTTATGCCCCTGTTTACGCAACTCTTCAAACACTTTGATGGCGTTGGGCACCCCGCTCTCCAACGTGTCGATGGTGTCGACCAGCAGCAGGCAATCGTCCGGATAGATTTCGGCGTAGGCGCGAAAGGCGTCGATCTCTTTGAGTCCCATGGCCAGGAAGGTTTGGATCATACTGTGGGCGTGGGTTCCTTTGGGGGGATAGCCCAGCACATGGGAAATTCCCACATTGGAAGTAAAATCCGCCCCGCCGATCATGGCGGCCCGGGCGCCGGCGTTGGCCCCGGTTCCGTGGGCCCGCCGCAAGCCGAATTCCAGCAGCAGTTGTCCCCGCCCGCTTTCGGAAATCCGGGCGGCTTTGGTGGCAATAAGCGTCTGGAAGTTCAGTTGATTGAGCAGGGCTGTTTCCAAAACCTGGGCCACCGCCAGGGGACCCCGCACCACCGATAAAGGCACATTGGGATGCACCACCCGCCCTTCCGGGATCGCATAAAGGTCCAGGGAACTGAAACTAAAATCGTTGCGCAGCCAATCCAGAAAATCGTCCTGGAAGAGCGGTTTGCCGACCCGGTTTTTCTGCTGCTTCAGATAACGAATATCCTCTTCGCGGAAATGGGCCTGCTCCATCCAGTCCAGCAGCCACTCCAGGCCAGCGTTGATGCAATAGCCGGCTTTATGCAATCCGTAATCGGGATAGCTGCGGAAAAAATGGTCAAACTGGGCCGGGCACAGGTGGCAACCGGACCGGAAATAGACCTGGGCCATGGTTAATTGATACTGATCGGTAAAGAGAATTCCTTCGGCGGTTCGCTGATCTTTCTTCTTCATGGTCAATCGCTTTCTTCAAGTCTCATAAGTTGCTCAAGGGGCCCGGCCAGGTATGCATCGGGTCCGTAGAATTTACCCGGTGCATTCCGGCTTCGGCAAATTCCCGGTAGGCGTTTTCGGCCGCTTCGCTAAAATCCACCACACCGGGGATGCAGACCGGCGAGGCGCAGTCATCCAGCAGATATACTTTATCCGCCAGCGCGGGATCGCTTTGGCGGATGAATGTGAGCAAATCCGCAACCGTCCAGGCCACGCAATGGCTTTTGGCCTGCCCGGCAATGATCAGGGCGTCATACTCCATCAGCTCCCGGAAAAGCGCCTGGTTGGCGTCGACCAGGGGCTTGCCCTGCGGATCGTTCTGCACTTCCGGGCGGAAGGCCGAGTAATGCTCCGTGAGGGGATGGCTGCCTTTAGTGATGATCCGGGCCTGGCGCTGACGAGCAATGGTGTGGAAAAAAATCGCTTCTTCCACCGCAGACGCCAGGGCGTGACCAATTCCCCCCAGCATGGCGTGGTAGGGCCAGATGGTCAGCAGGTATTTGCCGGTTTTCTCCAATTCCCGGGTGTAGTGGATCAAAAATTCCCGCATTTCCTCCGGAGTTCGCCGGAGTTGCTTCGCCAGGGCCGGATTAAACTGCCAGCGCCCCTTGAGGATATCCTCCGAGGAAATCATGGTCATCACCGGGGGATGGTTCCCCTCCGCATCGATAAAAAAGAGACTGTGGAAAATTTGCATGGCCTGGTGGGTGTCCATCGTCGCCGTAATGTGCGATATACGCGACAGATTACGGTAGATAAACCGGCAGAGCCGCCGGTTATCCTGCACCGCGCCGTCCCCGGAAGGACCGGCGACAAATAATTCGAATCCGGGAAGACAAAAGGTGTTTTGCACATCAATCAGCAGCAAACAGGTTTTGATGGGGTCGTTTTCGGCCGGGGGAATACGCCGCTTTTTGGCCCAGTTCCGGGCCGATTCGGCCAGCTGCTGGTAGGGCGTTCTCCACACCTCCCCAACCTTCCCGGCGTCAAAATGTTCGGGAACAGGCTCGTTTTCCCGCGACATGACAACCTCCTTTCATGCATCAAATCAACTTCATTAATTGCATGACAAAAGTAGCAGATTAAGCGGGAGAATGAAAGGCCGGAAGTACGAAAAATCCATGAAGACTCAAACGCAATTAATTTCCGTTTTACTTTACATGTTGTATGCCGACTTTTATATTAACTGCAATAAAAAGACTTTGCAGTCTTAATAATCATTTTTCTTCAATGCAAAACGAACTTAGAACGATGGAGGTAGTGATGAGGTATTTTGTATTGGTAGTGGGATTATTGTGGTTCGGGTCAGCTTTTGCGGATTCCGTGCCGGAGAAC
>JAJRYW010000466.1 GCA_024275555.1 Calditrichota bacterium
AAAACCGCTCAGCAGACCATGCTGAACCAAGCCGCGGGCGCCGGAAGATTCTTTCGGCGCCTGTTTTATTAGATCGCGAAGGGATAATTGAACCGTTGCGTCCCGGATGATTTTAGGCTATCTTTTTGCCCACAAAGGGTATTTGTTTTTAAGGAGGCCGTCCTGAGTTTTCTCAATCCTGCTGTTCTGTATGCGCTTGTTGCTGCGGGAATTCCGCTGCTGATCCACCTGCTCAATCGCCGTAAATTTAAACGCGTTCCGTTTAGCACCATTACCTTTCTAAAACGATTAGAGCGTAAGCAGATGCGCAATTTGCGGCTGCGTCAGTGGCTGCTGCTCTTGTTGCGCACCCTGATTGTTATCTGCATTGTGATTGCTTTTGCCCGCCCGACCTTGTCGGAAGGACAACCGGCGGTTTTGTCGCAACGGAGCAATATCGAGGCGGTGGTGGTGCTGGATAACTCGCTTTCCCTGAACGAATCCCGGGTGACCGGTACATTGCTGGAGGAAGCCCGCCAGGCGATAACCGCATTGGAGGAAGTCTTCCGGGAGGGGGATCGCGTTACCGTGCTGCAAGCCACGATTCCCCAGGAAACCCTGGTAAAACAGGAGCCGTTCCGCAGCGATCTCTGGACGCGGGTGCTGCAACAAATTCAGCCCAATTATTTGAAAAGCGATTTATCCCTGGCGATCCGGGCCGGGGTGGAACAGTTGTCCCGCTCGATTTACCCGCTGCGGGAGCTTTATGTTATTTCCGATTTCCAGCGCAGCGCCCTGGACCTGGATCTGTTAGAGGCTCTTCCGGAGACGGAAGGGGAGAACATCCGCATTTTCCTGCTCCCCCTGGGCGGCGGCGAGGCCGAGAACCTTTCCGTCGACAGCGTAGCGGTGCAAAATCAACTGATCGAAGTCAACCAGCCGCTGCGAATCCGGGCGGTCATCCATAACCATCATCCCCGTAAGTACTTGAATTCGCTGACCTCGCTGGTCTTAAACGGGAACCGCTATGCGCAGCAGAACATCAGCCTGGCTCCCGGGGAAGCCCGGGCGGTGGAATTTCAAGTTACCATGACTGAAGACGGGTTTATCGAAGGCATGGTGGAAACCGAGAGCGACGCCCTGCTGGAAGATAATCGCCGCTACTTTAACTTTTTTGTCCCCCGCCAACTGAAGATTCTGCACCTGGTTCCCGACCGTCAATTTGCCAGCTACCTTCCCATTATCCTGAAACCGGCCATCGAGAAGGGCATTTTTGAACATCAGCTTGATGCAGCCGGAAGCTGGAGCGGCTACAATTTCCGTGACTACGATGTGATCATCCTGGAATCCCTGAACCAGTTTCCGGAAACCCTGCTGCAGCGTCTGCAATCCTTTAGTGAAGAGGGCGGGGGAGTGCTGATTTTTCCCGGGGAAAATATTTCCCCCCCCCACTACCAATCGATGCTGAACAAGTTTGGCCTGGGCAAGCTGGCCGGGCAATTTGGCCGGCCGGGACAGGCGGAAACGTTTCTGACCTTGCAGCGGGCCAATTGGGAGCATCCCGTTTTTGAGGGGTTGCTGGAAAAGCAGGATCAAAAAAAACTGGCCCCCGTGGAAGTTTACGCCGGGTACCGGCTTCGGGCCGCGCCGGGGGCGGATGTGCTGATCAACCTTAGCGACGGCAGCCCCTTCCTGCTGCAAAGCGGGGCAAAAAAAGGCGCGGTCTTTTTTATGGCCTCGCAATTGTCTCCCTCCTGGAGTGAACTGCCCTACAAAGGCCTGGTGGTGCCGCTTATCTACCGGCTGGTCTATTATTCCGGCACGCGCAAAATCCACGACCGTCTCTCCCTGCGCACCGGCGCACCCTACCGGCAGCGTTTTAGCCGCCTCGCGGCCCCATTCGAGTTTATCTGGAAAGGCCGCTCCGATATCGAGGTGCGTTTGAGCCCGCGCTTCCAGGGCGTGAACCTGATCCTGGAGTATGACGACACCCGCTTGCCGGGCAACTACCGGGTTTATCACAACCGGCAGTTGCTGAATATTGTCTCGGTCAATCCCTGGGCGGAGGAGTCGCTTCCGGCGCGTATCTCCCCGGCGGAATTGCAGGATGTGCTTCCCCGGGCGGCCTGGTTCGATGATCTCAATAATCTGGCCGAACTGGTAAAACAGAGCCGTTTTGGCAAAGAATTGTGGAAATATTTTTTGATTGCGGCGTTGATACTATTGGCGCTGGAGATGATGGCGGCCCGGACCGGCGGCAAAAGGGAGGCCGGGCCGGAAGCCGGCCCGGCGCTGGAAAGCTGAGCCGGGCATTATTGGCAACGATCTATTTGGTGTATTCAAAAAAAAGTTGTAAATTACCACAATGAATGCAATGTTGCCTAAAGCTCGTCAAGCTGATGCGATCTATCGCAGAGCAGATGAGCAACGGGCGGTAGTGAAAAAAGTGTATTAAAATAAGAGGAAAACTGTATTTGCAACATACAACTGGAGATATCTCACCCGAAAAAGCCGTTCTGATCGGAGTTGCTTTACCCTCACATCAACGTTGGATGGTAGAAGATAATTTGATGGAATTGCGCTTTCTGGCCGCTACGTCCGGCGTGGAAGTGGTTGACCAGGTTGTGCAGGAGCGTTCCCACATCAACCCGGCCTATTTTATTGGCAAGGGCAAGGTGGAAGAACTGTCGCAATTGCTGAAGATGTATGACGCCGCTACGGTGATTTTTGACGACGACCTGACCCCGGCCCAGATCCGCAACCTGGAGCGGGCCACCTCGGCCAAGATCATTGACCGCAGCACCCTGATCCTGGACATCTTTGCCCAACACGCCCGCACCCGGGCCGCCAAAACCCAGGTAGAACTGGCTCAACTGCAACATTTATTGCCCCGGCTTACCCGCCAGTGGACCCACCTCTCCCGTCAGGTCGGGGGAATTGGCACCAAGGGCCCCGGGGAAACCCAGTTGGAAACCGACCGGCGCTTAATTCGCAAACGCATCGAAGCGCTGCGCTCCGAGTTGGAAAGAATTGACCGGCAGCGGGACACCCGCCGCAAAGGACGCAAGAGGGAGTTCCGGGTATCGCTGATCGGTTACACCAACGTGGGCAAATCCACCTTGATGAACCTGCTTTCCGGGGCGGATGTGCTGGTGGAAGACCAGCTCTTCGCCACCCTGGATTCCACCATCCGCCGGGTGCAACTGGATGCGGATCACCATATTCTCCTGAGCGACACGGTGGGGTTTATCCGCAAACTGCCCCATAATTTGGTAGAGTCCTTCAAAAGCACCCTGGATGAAGTGCTCGACGCCGATTTGCTGCTGCATGTGGTGGATATCAGCCATCCCGTGTTCGAGGAGCAGATTAAGACGGTTCTGGAAGTGCTGCGGGAGTTAGGCGCCAGCGAAAAACCGATTCTGACCGTGTTCAATAAAATCGATCTGCTAAAGGAAAAAGAGCTGATCGGCTCGATGCGCCGCCAGTTTCCCGACAGCGTTTTTGTCAGCGCAACCCGCCAAATCCGCACCGGCAAATTAAAAGAAGCGCTGGTGAAGTATGTGGAGCGGAATTTCGTCACCCAGAGCATCGAAATCCCCATTGCCCTTTCCGGTTTGCTGAACACCATACATTCCCAGGCGGTGGTGGAGCATCAGGAGTTTTTGGATGAAACGATCCAAATCCGTTACCGCACCACGCCGGCCATCCGGGAAAAAATCACCCGGCTGATTAAAAAAGCTTCCAAAGACCACGAGCAGTTGCTTGCCAACCGCTCTGCATCATGAGGATATGATGAAATTTTCCACCGAATATCTTTGGTTTAATACCCGTAAAAAGCGGGAGTATATCAACATTACCCCGGAAGTGGAGGCGCTGGTGCAGAAGAGCGGCATCCGGGAAGGAATGGTGCTGGTAAGCGCCATGCACATCACCGCCTCGGTGTATGTGAACGACGCCGAGCAGGGTCTCATCGAGGATATCGACGAGTGGCTGGAGGGCCTGGCCCCGTTCAAAGCGGATTACCGGCATCATCGCACCGGGGAAACCAACGGCGATGCGCATCTGAAAAGCCTGCTGATGCACCACGAGGTTATCGTGCCGATCACCAACGGCCGCCTGGACCTGGGGCCCTGGCAGCAAATTTACTATGCCGAATTCGACGGCCGCCGCCGCAAACGGGTGGTGATTAAGGCGATGGGCGAGTGAGGGTAGAAATCGCTACTTTGTTGTATGTTGGATTTTATTACCTTTTAGCTAAACATATCCATTTAGCCAGGAATAAGGTCTATTGATTTTTCCCGCACCGGGTGTTCTCGGTAGTTTTAAAGTTAATCTACTTAATAAATCCCCGTCGGTTAACGAACTTTCGTTCTGAGTGAATCGTTAAGGGAGTGGAATTGAGGCGAAACACAGGACCCATGAGATGAGATTTATGCCGGGAGCAGCACGGGTGTGGCTACTGGGCGGATTAATGTTGTTTATGCTGATCCAAACCGTTCACGGCCAGTATGTGCGCCGTGGAAATTATCGCACCGAACAGCAGCGGAGGCTGCAATATGATCTGGATGACTGGATCAGTTACACCAAAACCCGCCGTTTTACCTGGATGGCCGCCGGCAGCCACTATCTCTACATCAGCACCCTGGACGGCGGTATTCTGCGCTACCAAATCTATGACAACACCTGGGATTATCCTTATACCACCAGCAACGGCCTGCCCAGCAACCAGGTAGTCAAAGTTCTTTATAATCCGGACAACTCGTTTCTCTATGCGATTACCCCGGGGGATGAAGCGGTTTTTAACCCGGCTTCACAGGAGTGGATTCGCCGCTCCGAAACCGATTATTGGCCCTATGAGATTCCCCAGCCGGACAGCCAGCCCGGCGACATCAATGTAAAAGACCGGTTTTTCAGCCGGGATGGGTTAAAAAATTTACCCATCTTTTTCCCCAACGGCCGTTACACCATTCTAGGCGACTGGATTCTGCAGGATAACCAGACTTTCGAGGAGTTCCGGATCATCGGTTACCTGCGCGATAAGTACGACCGGATCTGGATGCCGGTGCGCGGTTTTGGTATTGGAGTGGGAGATCTGTTCTCCCAGCGGGCCGATTTTTACGAGATCGGTTTGCCGGATATTGCCCCGCGCGCCGCGGCTTTCCAGGGCGAGGATATCTGGATCGGCGGGATTGGCAAAAACCGGAGCGGCCGGGTAGGGATCGCCCGCTGGCCGGCGGATAAAATCGGCTGGGATTATTTCCGGGCCCGCTTTATCAGTCACCTGCAGAATGACGACGTGCATGACATCGAGGTGGATGGAGATTCGGTTTGGTTTGCCACCGAACTTGGCGTGGCATTGTATGACGTTGGCAACGATCGCTGGAAGGTATTCAGCGTCCGGGAAGGGCTGGTTACCTTTATTGTCCAGGACCTGGCCGTTATGGGCGAATACCTCTATGCCGGTACGAATCAGGGCATCAGCCGGATTCATCGCGCCAGCGGAGTTGTGGAGCGCATTAAAGACGAGCGCTTTCTGAACCTTTCCTTCAACCGCTTAGCCGTCCAGGGCGATACTATTTGGGCGGCCACCCGCCTGGGGATTTTCCGCTATGCCGAGGGGTTCGACCGCTGGGAATTTGTGCCTTCCCGGGCGGCGGTCTCAGACCTGAACATCACCGCGATTGATGCTTTTGACGGAGAAATCTGGTTCGCTTCTTCCGGCGGAATTTTTGTCTATTACCTGCGCAGCGATACCTGGGAAAGTTTTCCCCAGGTGGCCATGGAAATCAGCGGACCCTATTCGGATATTAAGATAAATTCCGGGGGAATATGGGTGGCCACCCAGAGCGGGTTGCTCAAGTACAACCGGGAGTTGAAATTCTGGCGGCTGTTTACCACCCGGGACGGCCTGCTGAACAACCGCTGCCGGCAAATCCTGCCCGACGGCGACTATATCTGGATTGTAACCGACGCCGGCCTGACCCAATTCTACTGGAACAATCCCCACCGTTCCGATTATTAAACCGGGTAACTTTCCGGATCGAGCCTCATCTAATCTATTTAAGGGAAAATGAAGCGGCGCCGGCTTCCGGAAACCTGCACCCCTGTAAATCATTGCCGGAACATCAAAATTGTTCGCAATCGTACAGCTTTTAAAGAACATTAACCATTAATTGGAAATCTGAAAACAAGAGTTGTTCGGATATATAAATGAGAAGACAGGAGTTGCTGATGAGCGAAGATTCCCGGGAGCAAACCGGCCGCATGTTTGTTGATGCGAAAAAGGGTGTTTTATTCGGCGCCGGCCTAGGCCTGGTGTACGGCCTGATATCGGAACGGGCAAAAAAAGAATAAGATCGGCGAACCGGCCGTGGCAGACAGACCGTCGCTTTGCCGCGGCTGTTGAACGAAAAACATAAAGGAACGATGATGATAGATTGGTTGAAACACAGCAAATATTTTTTAGTGGGCCTGATTTCTCTGGCGACAATTGCTTGCGGCGGCGAAGAAAAAGCACAACAGGCGGTTCAGAATCTGGCCCCGGAGCAGGTCTATGAAATTATCCGGGAAAAGCCGGATGTGGTTATTATTGATGTCCGCACTCCCGCGGAATTCCAGGGCAGAACCGGGCACATCAAAAACGCACAACTCAAGCCCGTTAACGAGATCAAGCAGTGGGCAAGTGAGATTGACTCGCTGAAAGAGAAGCAGATTATCCTGGTCTGTGCGGTGGGCGGGCGGAGCGGCTACGCTGCTAAATTCTTGAAAAATCAGGGGTTTAAACACCTCATCAATATGAAGGGCGGAATGATGGCCTGGAACAGCCGGGGGTTGCCGGTGGAAAGACCTACCCAATAATGAGATATACACCCGGATAAAATACACCGGGGAATTGGGAAGTCAGAATAAGAACGTTAGAGAAGATCGGGATTGAATAATGAAAAAGAATTATGTACGTCTGTTGGCCTTCAGTGTTGTCGGAGCGGGGCTGGGATTTGCTTACTATTTTTTTATTGGCTGCCGCACCGGAACTTGCCCGATCACCAGCAATCCGTTCATCAGCACCGCCTATGGGGCTTTGATGGGCGGGGTGCTCGGCTGGGGAGGGAAAGAGAAAAAAACATCCCCAGAAGAATAGGCCGCCTCTTCCACGCCCAAAGTTAACCGGATGGACAAGGTCCGGCGCCCGTTTTATCCCACGCCGCTGATATTTTATTTGGCGGCGCTTTGGAGTACAACACTTCGTTTCTCTTCCCGGTTCGATCCACATCAAAACGGGAGATGAGGAACGGTTATCCGCAAAAAATCCCTTGCTGGTTTGTTTCCCCCCGGGTAAAGCGATAATCTTACCCCTCGCCTATGCTTTTCCCGGTTTTGTCGTTCCTGCGCAGCGAACCACAAAATAGCCCGGTTGATTTTTCAAAGCTCATCAGTTTGCGGCGTGTTTTGCAATTCCGGCAGAGCGGAATGCGGATGCCGGAGAACCAACGGTCTTCTCAAATTTCTTCACGCATCAAAAAAAAGTGCAGCACGCAAGGGGCCGCACAGGAGAGAGGTTGAGGGGAGTCAGGGAGGATGGTCGCCCCTCCGCACCTTTCCAAAATATTACGCAGAAAAGGTGCGGTGTGGAGGGGAGGGGGAGCTAAGAAGTCGATAATACAGCGCTGAATTTTTCTTTATTGGTCAAGAGCAAGTAAACATTTAAGATGGTTACCAGGGCTGCCGGGCCGATATTGGCCGGGTCCAGGAACAGGTGGAACAGGATAATGTTGACGCTGATGGGAGCTAACAGCAGCAACGCCAGCGCCTGGAAGCGGTTGATCAGCAGCAGTACGCCCACTGTGATCTCTACCAGGGCTACTACCTTAAACAGGTAGCCGGTCGCCATTATCGCGCTAAAAAAAGTCTGCGCCGAAGCAGTAAGCTCCATTGGCGGCAGAAACTGCAGGAACTTGTTCAGCCCGAATAGGATCAGTAACGCACCCAGAATAATTCGCGCGCCCAATTGAATTTTCGTTTGCATAATGCTATCCTCCATAAAACTTCTGTGTGTTCTTAAAACATTATTTGTGTCGCTTCTATTATACAAAAAACGGCACGGTTTGTTATCACATCCAGGTGAAGTCTTGGTCACAAAATGGCCGGAAGTTGTCACAAAAGTATATCGGGAAGAATCGCTTTTTGCTTGCATCTTACCGTATCTATATGGAAACTTTCACTACCGTGCATATTTTGATTTTAGGAAAAAGATAATATAAGTATTTTAAAATAATGCTCCTTATCGTAATTTTTAGTTTCCACAAACCATCCATTACGAATAAGGAGCACAAAGAATG
>JAJRYW010000467.1 GCA_024275555.1 Calditrichota bacterium
GGCGGTGACATCGCGGTCGGGAAAAATGCTGCGCACCGGAACCTGCCGGAAGGGATTAAACCAGTTAAATTTGATCCGCTTTCGGTCCATTTCTAAAATATAGTCCCGGGGATTATCGGGATCGGCGCCGTGCCCCCGGCCTTCGTGCAGAAGTCGGCTGAACCGCAGCGGCACCGACGCCGGCGTCCAGGTCAGGTACTGAATCCCCAGGGAGGTAAAGCGCTTGCTTCCCTCAAAATCATCGATGTAGGCCACCCCGTCGTTATCCTTCAACTTCGGTTCGTTGAAGGTGTTGGGGTTGGGATTTACCTGGGCGTATTCCGCCTCAATCCTCAGGTTGGATTCGGCCGAAGTTTCTACGATAGGCAGTTTATCGAACAGCGTCGTCAAAAAATTGGGTTTGAATGCAAAGGCGCTGTTGACATCCCAGATAAAGTTCCGCGAGGGTTCCTGCCCCAGGCGCACCCGCTGATCCAGGGTAGACTTGCTGTAGAAAAGCGAAGTGAGTCCGATAAAGTTCTTTTCGCCGAATTTATATTCCAGCCGGCCGCCTAACATGGTCTTTTTATCCAGTTGGAAGAGGGCCCCGCGCTGGTATTCGATGTCTAATTGGGCGTCGGCGCGGCGCGCTTCCGGGGCAATCACTTCCAGGGTTCCGCTAAAGTAGTCGATGGTGTACTCTTTGTCGCGCTGCAACTCCCGGCCGTTCAGCCGCACTTCTTCCGAACCCTCCAACACATTAAATCCCAATTCGAAGGTGGAGGAAATCGAGGTGGTGGTCACTTCCAGTTCGAACTTGCTCTCTTCGCGCTCTTTGGTGGGGTCTTTAATATCATAAATGTTTACATGCCGCTCTGCGGTAAAGCCGAATTTATGCGTGGGCGCAAAGGGGGTTCTCGAGGGAAAAAACAGGTAGCCGTTGCGCAGGTCAAAAATAAAGTTCTGGCGGAGGTCCACCTGCTTATCCCCCCCGCTGGCCGGGTCTCCCTGCTCATTTAAGCGGTCGAGACCCATCAAATAATTGTAGGTTTTACCGGCGCTTTGATCCACTTCCTGATCCTCCCCGGTCACCGAGTAGAGCACCCGCACATTAAAGCCGTCCGCGGAAATACCCGATGCGCCCAGGTTATAGACATTGCGCATACTTAGATTCCAGGTGGGATAGGAGGGTTTGGGAGTACGCGCTTTGATCAGCTTCAGGGCAATTGTCGGCGTCACCGTGGTGTCGGCGTTGGCCAGCGAATCGACATCCTGGAAGAGCATTCCCACCTTGGTGGGGTTCAGCTCATCCAGGCGGCCGTAGGAATAGGCAATGGCAATCACTTCATTTTCATCCGGCTGGCTTTTCAGGAAAAAATAGCCCCGGGCAAAGTCAAATTCGTAATCGATTCCTTCGGTTAAGCGTTTAAAACGCCCTTGTTCGATCACACCCTGCACCGGCTGAAGTTCGCCCTGGATTTCCGAAGGCACCGAATCGGCAAAAGCAAAACCCTGGAAAGTCTCATTCTGGCCCGGGTTGCCGGTGACCGTGGTGGTTTTCCAGACATCCAACTGGCGGACGTAGCGGCTTTCAATCACATTCAACTGCATGTTTACCGTATCCAGCGATTCTTCCCACCAATCACGATAGAAATCATCGATAAAGAAAAAGCGGTCGCGCACATACTCATAGTCGCGGATCCGGAAGGTGTTTTCGCGGCTGGAGCCGGAGATGTTCAGGGTCTCATTCTCGCCGCGCTCCAGGCTGGCAATACCGGTAAAACTGAGGTTGCCGACCTGCATTTTGGTTTTCAGGCCAAACAGGCCCTGGTGGCTGGCGTTGGTGGAAACGTATTTGGTGGAAGGGAGCGACAGGGCTACATTCCCGGCTTCAATCCGCTGCACAATTTCATCTTCATCGCCCTCGTAAGTAAGCTTGAGAGTGTTCTCAAAATCGAAGGTGGCTTCGCTGTTCTGGTCGACCGAGACGGTGACCTTGTCGCCCACCCGCCCCTCGACGCGGAACTGCTGGGTTTGTTTAAACTTGGGGGCAAAATTGCCGCGCTGCTCGATGGAAGAAACCGCCGAGCCTTCCTGGGTTTCGGTGCGCCCGGCCAGTTCGAAGCTGATGTTGCCGGAGACGCGCAGCCCGACCCGGTCTCCCCCGAAAATCCGTTTAAAGGCTTTGCTTTTGATCTTTACCGGAATGTTCAATTCGATCCCGCCGCCTTCCGCAGCTTTCCGTTGCGCAAGGCCTCTCAGGATCGATTCCCGCAGGCTCTGGCGAAAATCAGAATAAGTTTTTTGGGCTACGTAGTAATCCAGGTCGGCCATGATTGGCAGGCGGTAGGGACGATTAAAAACCGTCTCCTCAATAATAATGTATTTTTGAGTGCTGTCTAAACGCACTTTACGGCGGAATGAACTGAAGGGGGTCGTCACCAGGGTGGAATCGACAAAGAAATGCTCAAGCCCCTTGTAGGAAGGCTTAATAAGCTCTACCACACCCTCGGGGGATTGCAAACGCTTCAATCCCTGGGTATGTCCGATTTTAATCAGCAGGAGGCAAGCTGCTATTACGAGGAAAAACAGCAGCCTGTCGCGCCATCTCAGTTCCATAGACATATGAGAAAAATTTACTCCTAATACAACTTCGCAGACTCAATACGTAGCGCTTTTCCCCGCGTAAATCCTCCTGTTGATGTGGGTGCTAATATATTTAGGTTCTAATTATTATACAAGGTAATGTTCACTTTTCATTGTTACTTAATTCAGTAGAAAACGGAATGTTCCCCCTTGATTCCTTTAGAGTTGACCAAAACCATGCCGATGAGAGAATATCCCGGGCACAACCGGTCCTGCTGCGGGATGATTGGGGGGGCTAATCCGTCAACGCGGCAATTTTTTGCAGCGCCAGGCGGTAGATTTGTTCCACTTGCTCCTCGATGGTCAGGCGGGTTGTATCGATCACCACGGCATCGGGAGCTTGCCGGAGCGGGCCGTGGGCGCGCGAGAAATCGGCCTGGTCCCGCTGGCGGATATCGGCCAGGACTTGCTGGAAATCGGCCTTCACACCGCGCTCCGTCAGTTCCGCCACCCGGCGGCGGGCGCGTTCTTCGGCCGAGGCTTTCATAAAGATTTTTAATTCCGCATCGGGAAACACCACGGTGGTGATATCCCGGCCGTCCATCACCACGCCCCCTTCCCGGCCTAATTCCCGTTGCCGGGCTACTAAAATTTGCCGCACCAGCGGATTGGCCGCCACCGGGTTGATATGCTGAACGATCCGGGGGCTGCGGATCTCCCGGGAGACATCCTGGCCGTCCATATAAAGCACGGTGTCGTCGTCATCCTGGCGGAATTCCAGGCGGATTTGCTGCGCCAGTTCAGCGACCGCCTGCTCATCGTCGGTTGGGACGCCTTCCCGGAGCGCTTTCAATGTCACCGCGCGGTACATGGCGCCGGAATCGATATAGAGGTAATTTAGGCGGCGGGCCGTCTCGCGGGCGGTGGTGCTCTTCCCGGACGCCGCCGGGCCGTCAATAGCAATCTTTATTTTCTTCTTCATCCTCAACCGCTATTCATACTTGAATAAACTGCTCTCTCCCGGGCAGGGCTTGCGGGGTGAACCGCAGCAATTACACTTCCAGTTCCGCTTTTTGCCGCTCGATGAGCTTTTTCAGCCGGTCCACTTCTTCCGTTTCCAGTTCACGCCATTCGCCCTGTTTTAATCCGGCGATGGACAGCCCGGCAAACTCCACCCGCTCCAATTCTTCCACATGGTAGCCCAGCACCTCGAACATGCGGCGAATCTGGCGGTTGCGGCCTTCGTAAAGTTCGACTTCCAGGTAGCTGCAATTGCCTATCCGGCGCATTTCCCGGGCTTTACAGGGCGCGGTTTTGCGCCCATCCAGGATCAGCCCATTGTTAAAGTGATGCAGGTCGATGGGGCGGATAAGCTTATTGATCATCACCCGGTATACTTTTTTGATTTTGAATTTGGGATGGATCAGATGGTAGGAGAGATCGCCGTCGTTGGTGAGCAGTATGGCCCCGGTGGTATTGTAATCCAATCGCCCGACCGGGAACAGTCGCTCGGAAAGGCCCAGCAGTTCGATGACGGTGCGGCGATTCCGGTCGTCGCGGGTGGTGGTAACCGTGCGGGGCGGTTTGTTAAGAAGCAGGTAGGCAAACTGCTCGCGGCGCTGCACCGGCTGGTTGTCAAAGAGCACCTTGTCGCGCTCGGGATTAATGCGCACCCCCATCTGGGTTATCACTTCGCCGTTTACCTTGACGCGTCCATCCTGGATGAGTTTGTCGCAACCGCGACGGCTTCCGACTCCGGCCATGGCTAAAAAGCGATTCAGCCGAATTTCATTCTTCTCTGGGTTGCTCTGCTTCATCTTGGTCCTCTTCTTCCTCTTTCCCCTGTAAACCCAACAACTCCGGGGTTATTTCTTGTAAAAACGCTTCCCCAAACCGTTCTTTGAGGTCTGAATCCGCCTCAACCAGTTCGTCCAATTCCTTGAGCTTGGGAAGCTCCTTTAAGTCTTTCAGCCCGAAATACTCTAAAAATTTGTTGGTGGTTTTGTACAGATAAGGGCTTCCCGGCTGCTCGGCAACCCCCGAGATGGTGATTAACTGCCGGGAAAGCAGGGTGCGCATCACGCCATCGACATTCACCCCCCGGATTTGTTCGATCTCCCCCCGGGTGATGGGCTGCTTGTAGGCCACAATCGCCAGGGTTTCCAGAGCCCTGGCGCTCAGCCGGTTTTGCATCCGTTTGGCATATAGCCGCTCGATGTGGGTGGAGTAAGCCGGAACGGTAAACATTTGGTAGCCGTTGGCAACCACCTCGATCCGGAACGCCCGCCGGCTTTTTTCATACTCTTCATTGAGCGCCTGGGCCGTTTTCCGTATATCCACCTCTTTCAGTTCCGGGGCAATTTCACGCAGCTTTGCGGCAGTCAGCGGCTCCTCGCTGGCAAACAACAAGGCCTCCAGCAATTGCTCGGGAGGTAAATTGAGCACCTCGCCCACCTGTTTTTGCTCTGGATGGTTTTCCATCGTCTGTATCCGTTATTTTAAACCAAAATATATTTTATATTCCGTCTCGCCAGTCACCCCCTCGCGGAATGACCAACCCTGCTAGAGAAGTTTCTACCCAGACTTTCAAAGAGCCAATTCACAACATCCGGTAAAGCCTGGCAACAAAAAGGAAAATGCTTTTGGTTGCGTTGCGGCATATTCTCTTTATTCTTTACCGGGGTTGCGGCCGGACGGCAACGAAAACCCAACCGAATAAAACGTTCTTAATATGCACTACCGTAAAAAAGCGGCGTTGATTCAGCTTACACCTTTTAAAACCAAAGATTAAACTATTTGGGTTCCGATGACGATTGGCTGTCGTTTGGCGCCAGGTCGATTTCTTCCCGCAGGTTAAGATAACGCTCCATACTCATTTCCCCCCGGGGAACAATGCGGATATCTCCGAACACCTGGCTTTGTTTAACGGAGATGATATTTACTTTCATCAAATCCAGCAGGGCCATGAAGGTAACCACCAGGTAAATTTTTTCGTTAAAAGCCTTTACCAGCTCGGAGAAAAAAACATGCGTTTTGCCTGTTAATTGCTCCAGCACATAGCCCACCTGGTCATCCAGGGACACTTTAAAGGTTTTTACCTGGTGCACGGTAATTTTGCGCATGTTATCCATAGCCCGTTTAAAAGCGGTCAGTAAATCAAACAGGGTTGCATCGATTTCCAGTTCCGGCTCTTCCCCTGTCCGGTTCTTCTGAATCTGCTGTTTGTAGAGCTTCATATTACGCGGGAAATAGCGGCGTCGTTTTTCCTCCCGTACTTGCAGTTTTTCCGCCGCCTCTTTGAACCGTTTGTACTCCAGCAATTGCAAAGTAAGCTGCATCCGGGGGTCTTCCACCTCGTCGACCGAATCTCCATTGGACTGCGGAAGCAACATGCGGGTTTTGATCAGGATTAAGGTTGCCACCATTTCGATAAACTCTCCGGCAACCTCCAAATCCAGGGATTGCATCAGCTCGATATAGGCCAGGTATTCCCGGGTAATCTGGGCAATGGGGATGTCGTAGATATCGATCTCATTTTTTTTGATCAGGAAGAGCAGCAGATCGAATGGGCCTTCAAACACAGGCAATTTGATTTTATAGGTAGCCATTTATCTCTCTATTTTGCCTGATGGTAGCGCAACAGCCCTACGGCATCCCGCACCCGGTCCATCACTATTTGAGCGCGTTCCCGCGCTTTTTCGGCGCCCTTGCGCAGCACCTGGGAAACATAATCCAGGTTGTTCTCCAATTCCTGCCGTCGCCGGCGATGCGGCTCGAAATAGGCCCAGAGCTTTTCCAGCAGTTCCTTTTTGGCGTGGCCATATCCATATCCCCCGGCCAGGAATTTTTGCCGCATTTCCTGCAGCTCCTCCGGAGAAGCAACTAATTTGTACAAGTCCACAATCACCGACTTATCGGGGTCCTTGGGCGCTTCCAGGGGGGTCGAGTCGGTGACAATGCGCATCACCTTGTTCTTCATTTGCTTGTAGGTGCAGAACATCTCGATGGTGTTGCCATAGCTCTTGCTCATTTTTTGACCGTCGACCCCCGGCACCACAGCTACATCCGGCAAGATGTAGGCGTCGGGAACAACCAGCACCTGGCCATGCACGACATTGAATTTTTCGGCAACATCGCGGGTAATCTCCAAATGCTGTTTCTGGTCTTTGCCCACCGGTACAATTTCCGAGTCATAAATAAGGATATCCGCGGCCATTAACATGGGATAGGCAAAGAGCCCGTGGGTGGGAGAAATTCCCTTGGAAATCTTATCTTTATAAGAATGCGCCCGTTCCAGCAACCCCATGGGGGTAACGGTCGAGAGCATCCAGGCCAGTTCGGCAACTTCCGGCACATCCGACTGCATAAACAACGCGGCCCGCTCGGCGTCAAAGCCCAGCGCCAGGTAATCCACGGCAACCATCAGGCTGTTTTCCCGGAGCAACTTTCGGTCGGAAATCGTGGTCATAGCGTGATAGTTGGCAATAAAATAGAGGCAATCGTTATCTTTCTGCAGTTCGATGTGCTGTCGGATTGCTCCGAAATAATTCCCGATGTGCAAAATACCGGACGGTTGAATTCCGCTTAAAATCCGCTTGTTGACAATTTTACTCTGTTCCATTTCCGCATCCGCTTTATTCGACACAATTAAACCCAAAAATTTGGGCCAGAGAAGGTATTTATGCAAGCGAATTATTGATTATTCTTCTCTCCCGCCGACATTCGTGGGATAGCAGATGTCGAATAACCATTTAATCCATAAACAGGTAAGGTTTCCAGCGTTCGTGTTTCGAGCCGAAAAAGTGGATGAAAAAGAAGTAATGATTGGGACGCCGGGGGCGGGAGAGCAGTTTCATTCCCGCTTGCTCGGGGGTTCGGTTGGCTTTGCGGTTGTTGCAGGGCAGGCAAGCGACAACCAGGTTCTCCCAGGTGTCTTTGCCGCCCATTTGCCGGGGAACCAAATGGTCGATTGTGAGCGGATGGGCGCGTCTGCCGCAGTACTGGCAGGTATAATTATCGCGGATCAGCAGGTTTTTGCGATTGAGAATAACCCGCTTTTTGGGGGAATGTGCGTAGCGAACCAGGCGGACGACCAATGGCAGCGGCATCGAGGAATTGACCGAGTGGAGCCGGATTGAATCTTCTTCAATCGGCTCCGCTTTGCCAAGGTAAATCAGAATGACGGCCTTCTTAACATTACAAACGCTCAACGGTTCGTAATTTTGATTAAGCAGGAGGACACTCTTGTTGATCATCTTAACCCCATTGTCTTACGCCCCGGCAAACAACGGGTAAAGAGGCGGTATACAGACCCAGCCTATTTTTGCATACAGACATGAGCGAACACCTGGGCGTCTTTAACCATGTGTTCAATCACGCAGTATTCATTGGGCTGATGGCAGACATCGTCCAACGTAGACCAGACCGCGGCGTTTAACCCGGCCCGTCGGAAAAAAGCGGCGACGGTTCCCCCGCCAATCCCCATCGGTTTGGCGGCGACATCATAGATGTCGCGAATCGCAGCTTTCAACTTCTGTACTACTTCCGCATCTATTGGTGTTGCAGGGGCGGCTTCAGCTACTTGCGACGTATCAATTTCGATTTTTACCGAAAATTCGTTTTCAATTTCATCACATATTTTACGCACTTCCTCGAACAGTTGTTTTACCGGGTATTGAGGCAGCAACCGGCAATCCAGGTAAAACACATCATCCCCGGGAATGGTGTTGATATTGGGAACATTGGCTTCTTTTTTAGTTGGCTCAAAGGTGCTGACCGGAGGAGCAAATACCTCGTCGCGGGCGTCAAATATTTCATGCAGACGGCCTAATCGCACTACTAAATGGGAGGCTGCTTTAAAAGCATTAATGCCGTTTTCCGGCAAGCTGGCATGGCATTGCTCTCCCTTGGTTTGGAAACGAAACCAAACGATGGATTTTTCGGCCACTTCGATCATACTGGCGTCCGGCTCGCCGGCATCCGGCACGATGATAATATCTTCCCGGCGGAACAAATCCGGATGGTGTTCCAATACATATTCCAGGCCAAGACCGGAGCCGGTTTCTTCATCGGCCGCTAATATGACCGCGACATCATACTCCGGTTGAACGCCCTCATCAACAAAAGCTTTTAGCATAAATACCGCGCTGGTCAACCCTTGCTGGTTATCCTCGGCGCCCCGCCCATACAGCTTGCCATTTTTTACCACTGCTTGCCAGGGATCGCTGTCCCACAAAGACAGGTCGCCCACGGGAACAACATCCATGTGGGCCATCAACCAGATCGTTTTTTCTGACGACTTCCCGGGAATTCGTGCGATCAGATTTGGCCGTTTGCCATGTTTTGCATCCGGATCCGGCGCATCAATTTGTTGGATATCCGTAATACCGTTTTTGAGGAGATAGTCTTTAATAAACATCGCCTTATCCCACTCCCCATCTCCATCGTTAATCGGGCTTAAAGCAGGGATGGCAGTAATCGATTTCTGAAATTCTACCATCTCCGGTTCCAGCTTCTTCAAGTACCTTAATACGTTTTGAAGTGCATCCCCACTTGCCATAAAAATCTCCTTTAATCAATTCATTCCGTTTAAAATGAAGATGATAACCTATAAAATCCGAAGCCAAAATACAACTCAAATTTTTGGCTCATAGTGTATTGTACAAAGAAAATCGAACCGATTGCAAGCAGGAAACAGCCGCGGCTGACGACAGAGTGAATATTTTTTTAAACAATATACATTTACTGTAAATTATATTCACAAAAAAACCGAAAAAGAGGCTTCATAATTCCGGATATGCTGCTTAACCACCCCCTGCCAACCGGAAAATAATATTTTCTTTTTTCATGCCGTTACTTTCATCATCAATCCGAACAGCAGTATTTTCCGCAATCAAATCACTGTTTATTAAACGGTTAATGCATAATAATTTAAACCTTTCACCTGCAGGATAAAATGAATTATATTTTACAGACCATATCATACTTTTCGTCTGCCTCTTTCAAATGAGCATGTGTGGCACAGAAAATGAATAGAAGAGGAGCATACGATTCATTACGTTGGGGAATAAATCCAATTCGGATATATATCGGTCTGGAAAAAAAAGATTGATTGTGATGGCAATCATTTCAAAGAGGCAGCGGAAATTGTTTAATTGAGCATCATCGTTTCGTGGGTTTGAATAAAAAATTTAATGGGCTATGAGTGTGCAGGAATTAATACAGACTATTGAGGGGAATTTCCAGCAGTACCATCAGCTCTTTTCCCGATTTGCAGACAGCGATCCCTCTTTTTCGCGGGGGACAAATAAAATCCAGGAATTGTTATACACTCTCACCAATATCCAGGAAGAGGTTGTCGATTACCGGCTGAAAAAGATTTTGAAAGAGGAACATCCCTATATTCCGCAAATACGGTTGGATGAGATCCGCATGAGCACCCATCTGCGGCACAATCCATCCCTGGCCGAGATCGTGCATCACTTTCTAAAACAGCGTCAGGATTTGTTAAGATTACTTAATTCGCTGCCGGCAGAGAATTGGGAACGGACCGGCGTGCACGAACTTGAGGGGCATATTACCTTTAAAGAGTTTGTCCGGCGGATGGCCGAAAAAGACCGCCAGATTATTTCCAAGCTGCGGCAAGTGTTGGTGCCGCAACAATCAATTTAATTTACCTTCCTCAATATTGTTTTCCCCACCGTCGCCAATCGTCGTTGAACAGGATGGGCATAGGCGTCATATCCTTTTAAGGTAAAATAGGCAACGCCGGCCCCAATCCCCCAGCCGGCCAACACATCACCCGGGTAGTGAACTCCTACGTAAATGCGGGATATTCCCATTAAAAAGATCAGCGCCGCCCAGGGAGTTCTGAACCGGTGGTAGACCAATAGAAATATGGTTCCAATTGCGCTGATATTGCTGGCGTGGGAAGAAGGGAATCCATACTTGCTGCCGCAATGCACCAGCAGCCGAAATCCCTCTAATGCTTTGCAAGGCCGCAGCCGCCCCACAAAGGGTTTCAGGAAAGAGCTGGTAAACTGATCCGATATAATCAGAACCAGTACAACCAAAAAAGCAACTTTGCGGCCCTTCTCTCCCCCTTTCCAGATCAGCCCGATCCAAACCAGCCCGCCGGGAAGATACCAGTTTTGTTTGGTCGTTACCGCCCGCATCAGGAAGTCGAGAAGCGGATGAGCAAAATAAGTGTTGAGGAATAAAAACAGGGAAGCGTCCAGGGTAAGAAGTGTCTCGAGCCAGCCGGCCATAATAAAGAATCCGTTATTCTGAGTGGTGGTACGAATAAACCTTGGCCACGGTATCCAATATCTGCTGGCGATTAAACGGTTTGCGAAGAAAATCTAATGCGCCGCAATGGAGTGCTTCCTGGATAGATTCATCCACATCGAACCCGGAGGTTAATAACACTTTAACCTTGGGGTTAATTCGCTGCAAATCGCGCAAGACCGAGAGGCCGTCGGCATCGGGCAGATTAAAATCCAGCACGACTAATTCAATAAGTTGCTTATCGGCCCGGTACAAATCGATGGCTTCGTGCGCCATTGCCGCCGGAATAACCCGGTAGCTTGCCGATTCCAAAACACTTTTGATGATCTGGCGCAGATTCTCTTCATCCTCGATAACTAAGATATAGCGTTTGTGCTCTTTCAACGTATCGGCGTCGCTTTCATCTTCATGAATTTCGATCATCTTCATCCCCAGGGGCACTTCCTGGATCTTCGGTGAAGAAATCTCCCGGAGCTTGCGCAAAATAGTTGCGATACGCAGCGACGATTTTTGCATCAGGTTCAGGTAATTTTCAACTTTCGGGCTTTCTATGCCAAGCTTTTGCATCTCCATTTTAACCATATCAATCGATGAAATGATCACCGTCAGCGGCTGGTTGATTTCATGGTTGGTTGTGGCAATCGTGGCATTATAGGTAAGTTTCCGTTCCGCTTCGTACAACCGTTTTTCCAAATCCAGCCGTTCAAGAGCCCGTTTAACGCGAATCTGAAGTTCCTGCAAGTTAATCGGTTTGAGAAGATAGTCGGTGGCGCCAAGACGGATGGCTTGCACGGCTGTTTCCAGCGACGCGTGTCCCGTGAGCAGAATGGTGGCAAATTTCTTCTCCAAATCACGGGTTTTTTCCAACAGTTGAATACCGGAGATACCCTCCATGATCAAATCGGTGAGCACCAGTTCATAGTCTTCGTTCTTCAGCAACTCCAGCGCTTCCGTGCCGTTGCTGCATAAAGTCACCGGGTAGCCATCGTGCTCCAGCGCCTTTTTAAGCATTAAACGACTGGCGTAATCATCATCCACTACTAAAATGCGATAGTCTTTCATCCCTGCTCCAGAATAGAAATCGTAACCCAATTTAACACAAAGACCTGTCGGAAGCCAAAGTTAATATGCAAAAAAGCGGTTCAAAGCGTCGAAAAACAAGATATGTTTTGAATGCGAGTTTAAAGAATCCGGCGTGCGCGAATTGCACGGATGGAAACTGTTTTTTCAGTGTTTGGTTTTCACCAGGGTGATCGCGTTGCCCTGCTCATTGAAATATACTTCATCCACAACATGGCGGATCAGCATAAATCCCCGGCCGTAGGGTTTGGTGCTCGCCTGCGATATTTGGTGCTGGGGATTCAGATAATCTTTCCAGTCAAACCCGGGGCCCTCATCGCTGATCGTCAAAGAAAACCGGCGGGGATGATATAAAAAGGAAACTTTTATCTTACGCTCTCCATAGCGAGGATCGTTAAGCCGTTTTTCGCGCAGTTCTTCAAACCGCATCAGTTTATTAAAATCATTGCCTTTAATCGAAGAGGGCAATTCCAGGTTTCCATGCTCAATCGCATTGATCAGCGTTTCCATCAACGCCACATAAAGCTGATGAAAATCATCCTGGGGACAAAAACCGGAGTTTAATAAAAATTTTGCCAGATACTCGGAAACAACCCCGGCGTCAATCTGAGAGGTGGGGATTTCAAAATTGATGTTCATTGACCCGGTAAACGAGAACAGCTTTTCTCTTTTCTGAGAGCTCAACCGGTAACGAAGCACTTTTTCCACCACTTTGCGCACATCGGCCGGATCAAAGGGTTTGGTGATGTAATCATGCGCCCCGTTTTTGATGGCGGAGATGGCATACTCCAGGGTCTTGAGGCCGGTGATAATCACTACCGGAATATCGGGCTTAAGCTCCCGGGTCATCCGCAGTAAATCAATCCCGGACATCCCGGGCAAATCGATATCGGTAATCAGCAGATCGATTTTGCTGTCGTTGTTGATCATTTCCAGCGCCGGCTCGGCTTGCTCGGCCGTGCTGATTCGATAATTCAAAGACTGGAAATAATCGGCCAGCAAATTCCGGATGGAGGGTTCATCATCAACAATTAAAATATGAGTGGGTTCTTTTTGCATCAGGAAGATGTCACTTTTCAATCGGGAAAAGTTGATCTAATTTAATCGATTTGAACAACTCCATCAGGTTATCGTTAATTCCTTTGATCCGCATCTTTTTCCCTTTGGCCACCACATTTTTGTAGAAAATCAGAAACTTGCCTATGCCGGAACTGGTAATAAAGGGCACATAGGTAAGGTCGAAAACGGCCTCGTTGAAATCCCGGGCTAACAGTTCCTGAAACTCCTGTTTTAGCTGATCGGCGTTCTCATTGTCGACGGCCCCGACAATGGAAATATTGAGCGCCCCGTTTTGCTGAGCTACATTAAATTCCATTTTTAATCTCCTTATAAATGATGATATTTTCATTCGCCCGGAGAGCTATCACCCTCACAACCTTGCCGTTTGAATATCCCTATTTGTCGACAGAACCGGCATGGATTTGAGAATGAAAATAAAGAATTGCAATATTTCAGGAGAAGAGCCGGAGAAGTCCTATCAACAGGAATCGTCCCGAATAAGCTCTTCAACCACCTCGCGGTCTGCGGCGGTAAGGGGATAGTTTCGCATCTCGACAGGGGCCAGCCAGGCAATCCGGTCATGATCGGAAAGCCGAATCCGGCCGGCCTCCCAGGTACAAAAATAGCAAAGAAGCAATATGGAAAAATTATCCATGCGATGATTCACTACATGAAAAATCTTTTCCACCAAAATACGGATTTGCAATTCTTCCCGGATTTCCCGCGCCAGGCACTTCTCCGGAGATTCCCCTGCCTCCACTTTACCTCCCGGGAACTCCCAGCAACCCCCGTTTTTCAGATGGGATTTCCGCCGCGCCAACAAAAAACGCCCCTGTTCATCCTGAATAAGCGCCGCGACAACCGGAATGATAGAAGTATTTGACATGAGCTGATCGTTTTTAAAAACGCTGATTGGATATCAAACTAAGGCGACCGAATCACTTCAGCCTTCCAATTGCTTTTGGATTTCCGCAATGATCTGTGTTTTCAAGCTCTCGGGATCGCCGTTATACCGGCAGCCGGCTGCATGGATATGTCCGCCGCCGCCAAACTTGCGGGCCACGCTGTTTACATCAACCTTCCCTTTGGAACGGAAACTGACTTTGACAAAATTTGTCTCCATCTGCCGCACAAAAAGCCCCACCTCCACGCCTTTAACAGCCAAACTATAGTTCGACAACTCCTCTACATCCAAATTACGGGCCTCCCGCATAATCTCCTCGGGCAGATAGATCACACAAACTTTGCCGTCTAAATGAGATTCAATATTTGCCAAGCCATATCCGATCACCCGCAGCGATTCAAAATTATTGCTGAAAAACAACTGATTGGCGATCAGGTGAGGAAATAGACCATAGGAGACCAGGTCCGCGGCAATTTCAAAATCCCGTTGATTGGTGTTCGAAAAAGAAAAGCGGCCTGTATCGTACATGATGCCGCTAAGCAGCAGTTCCGCCCAGGCTCGATCCATCGGGGCCGCGCTCCGTACCGCAATCTCATATACCAGGCTGCACGTGGAACTGGCCTTGACATTGATCAGGTTATACGCCGCAAAATCGTCCTCATCCGGATGATGATCGATTTTTACACAGTATTCACGCGCCGGCAACAAAGAGGCCGGGTCGCCGATTCTGGAGCGCGAGGGAACATCAAGAAGAATCGCCGCCTCAAACCGCTGGGGGGCGGAATCAAAAGATTTAATTTTATCCCATCCCCACAGAAAAGCGTATTTATCATCCTTCTCCTGGTCGTGAATGATCAACTGGTATCGCTTGCCTGTTTTTTCCAAAAGATATGCAATCGCCAGGGCGGAACCGTAGGCGTCCCCGTCTGCGCTTAGATGAGTGCTCACTAAAAAATTATCCATCCTGGAAATAAAATCCAGTATTTCCCGATATATCTCGTCACGATCTGCCATAGATTCCCCCTAAGTCGCACTGCTGAATTTCAACATCTGATCTTGTTTTGTTTAAAAAGGAGTGAATATAACTACAGTTACAGAAAAAATTCAAATATCAGTTTTTTTTTGCAAAAAAAGTAGCAGAAATATTTTTGAGCTAAATTTTTAAAATTTTCTTTGATTACTGTTTCGATGCGTTTAAATTTGCAGCCGCATTTTAAGAGATGCGTTTAAAAGATGCGCCCGTAGTTCAACTGGATAGAACGCTTGACTACGGATCAAGAGGTTGGGGGTTCGA
>JAJRYW010000468.1 GCA_024275555.1 Calditrichota bacterium
GCTGGGCGAGGTGGTGGTGGTGGCGCCGACCACGCAGCAATCCGCCACCGGTCGCAGTCTCTGGGGCAAACGGGAGGCACGCCTCGATCGATTTGATTTCTCGGTAAACAGCCATTCCGTGGACGCTTACCACTGCGACGCCTCCCCGGCCCTGACGCTGATTCATGGATTCAATATATTGTTCCGGGATCGCCGCCCGGACCTGGTGGTTTCGGGGATCAATTACGGTGAAAATTTAGGCAGCGGTATTACCCATTCTGGCACCATCGGTGTGGCCATCGAAGCGGCCTGCCGGGGGATACCGGCCCTGGCGGTCTCCCGGCAAACCGATTTTGAGCACCACCGCAATTATGGCGAGATTGATTGGACGGCCGCGGCGCATTTTGCGGGAATTTTTGCCGAAAAACTGCTTTCCAGGAGTTTCCCGCCGGATGTCGATCTGCTTAAAATCGACGTGCCGGATTCTGCGACTCCCCAAACTCCCTGGAAACTCACCCGGCTCTCCCGGCAGCCTTACTGGCTTTCCGAAATGGATCAACCGCATATACAAAGCCGCCTTTCCGAGGCGGTACTGCGCATTCGCATCGATTATGAAACCCTGGAGCCGGATTCGGATATTTATGCATTTGCGGTGGAACGGGTAGTCTCGGTAACCCCGCTGAGCCTGGATATGACCTCCCGGGTTGATTTTGGCGACCTTGAAAATCTGTTGAGTTAACTCACTACTGGGCACTTTTTAGGAAGCCGCGGATTTGCACGCCTGCCCCGTTGGGGGATCAACACGCCTGCCCCGCCACAACGTGGTGACGTCGTCATCGGGGGATTTTTTGACGGTTCTGCAATACAAGTGTACCAAATCAGTAAGAATCTGTGACGATCCGCGCGGCTAAAATAAAAAGGGGCCGGTGCTGAATAAGTTCAACGGAAAATTCTCGACGCAAGCAATAATTCTGCTCTTGAATATATAGATTGGCCGTGTTAGATTTGGTCGCAAAACGATCTGACAGACTGAGACGGAGGAGCGAAGATGGAAACCTATTTCAAAGATTTAAAAGTCGGGCAGCGGTTTAAAATCGTCGGCGATCTGAAGGCCAACACCGGAATGGAACCGATTTTACAGCAGGGGCTAATCCTGGAAAAAATCCCCTTGATGCAGAACTACTACCGCACTACCGGTTATAAGCGGAATGCCAGGTTGATTTATTCCACCTCAAAAATGAATGACAAGTATTTTTATATCGCTGATGATCAGCGTGTAGAAGTGCTCTAAACCCGGTTCGGATGCGCCCTGGCATAAGCGGCCGGGCGCATTTCTTAAATCCAACGCCGCCAACATCCCTGAATCCCCCGATAACAAAAAATTGCATTTCTTTTCATAATTCAGTAACTTTTTCAGGTTTAAGCAGCAGCGGCCATCGGGTACGACGGCTCACCAACCTTTCGGGGATCAGAAAATGTCTCTCTTTCAGCAGATGCGCTCCTGGTTTGGACCTCCAGCGCGGCAACGCGAATGGAATTTCGAAGCGCTGTTGCGCAGCGGTGTAGAGCGCTGGAATCACTGGCGCGTGCAGCATCCCCAGGCGGCGCCCCATCTCGCCGGCATTGATCTTACCGGGCAGCATCTTCCCGGGATCAATTTATCCGGCGCCAATTTAACCCTGGCCACCTTTAATGAAGCCAATCTCAGCGGGGCCGATCTCCGGGGAGCGATCTTGTTCAACTCCGGGTTCAGCGAGGCGAATTTAAGCGGGGCCAATCTTTCCGGTGCGGATCTTCGTTCGGCCAATCTTCCCTATGTGCAGCTTTCCCGGGCGCGGTTAACCTCGGCAAACTTACAGGGGGGCAATCTCTTCCTGGCGCGGATGAACGGCGTCGAAGCGGCCCGGGTTATTCTGATTGAGTGCAACCTGGGCGAGGTGCAGTTGCAGGAGGCCAATCTCCGCGAAGCGACCCTGAAAGACGCCTACCTGCGCGGCAGCAATTTAAGCGGCGCTAATTTTAGCGGCGCTTTAATGCAGGATTGCTGCCTGCGGGAGGCCGTTTGTATCGGAACCGATTTTGGCCGGGCTAATTTGAGTGAAGCGAATTTTAACCGGAGTTTATTGAAGGGAGTGAATTTTGACCGGGCTTTTTTAAGAGGAGCGCGGCTGGATGAGACAGTTCTGGAAGCTCCCCGCCATTTACGCATGGAGCAAATTAAAATGATGGAAACGCTCTACAAAGCCAAACCGGACCTGGAACTGCGACTCCGAATGGAAAGCGAGTGCCCGCAACTGCTGCAAAAAAATGAGCTGGAACCCAATCGCCCCTAACGGTGATCCAATCCGAATAAACGAATCCATTCTTCTAAAACGGCCTCTTTATCCTTCCCGTAACGACGAATTTTTTTGCGCACCCGTTCCAGGGATTTCTCCCGGTGCAGTTTGTCGGGATGCTTGGAGTAAAAACAGTCCGCGAAACAGATGATCTTCTCTTCCAGGGTTTCAGGGACCATGTCCCGATGGGGGAGCGGGAGGCCTTGCCGGATGATGTCCTCTTTGGTTAGCCCCACCCCGGTGTGCCGCTCGCAAACCAGGGCGTGTCGCGGAAAGCCTTCTTTTTCCAGCAACTCCCGGCCCAGGTAGCCGTGCTCCAGGTAGTGCCGCTCGCCATAACAGCCGATCTCCGGCGCATAGGTGTAGAAAATGCCGATATCATGCAAAAATGCCGCTTCGGCAATAAAGTCCCGGTCCGGGTGGAGATCCGACGCCCGGTCAGCCAGTTCCAGGGCTTTATTGCGCACCAACTGGCTATGGGCGATCAAGACCCGGTAGGCCAGGGAATCCACCGGGTAATATTTTTGAATCAGGGTTATCGGGTCCACAATGGTTCCATTCGGTTTCTGATTACTCGGGCGCCGTAAAAAATCGCCGGGCAAATATCTGACAGAAAAACGGCAATGTCAATTTCCAATTCATCTCCTGCAAACCGTCTTTTGGTTAATGATGGTAATTGATGTATATTATTAGCCGGAGTCTAAGCGCTAATTATTATCATCCCCAGGAGGAGTGTTGTGAAGAAACTGAAAATCGCCGGGATTATTGTTACAGCTATGGTCGGATTGTTTTTGCTGATTGCCGCTTTTTTGCCATCGCATTATACGGTAGAGCGCAGTATCGTGATTAATCATCCCGATAGCCTGGTGTTTATGCAGGTTGCAGATTTTAATAACTGGATCAAATGGAATCCCTGGACAGAACTGGAACGTACTGCCGAAAACATTATTTCGGGACCCCCGGGCAGCGTCGGGGCAAAATGGAGCTGGAAGGGCAAGAAAATTGGCGCCGGCGTCATGGAAATTATCGAAATCGAACCGTACCGCCTGGTGCACTCCAAAGTGGTTTTGGTGGAGCCGCAAAAAAATGTTACTGACGACATCTGGGAGTTTGAGCCCACCCCTGAAGGCGTTAAAGTGACCTGGCGAAACAGCGGTGAGTTGGCTTATCCGACCGGCCGTTTCTTCGGACTTTTCCGGGAGTTCCTTTTAGGCGGGCAATTTGAACACGGGCTGCAGAACCTCAAGGCGCGGTGTGAAAAACTGCAATCATGATTGCCGGGGTGCAGAAAGCATGGCGGCTTGAATTTACCTCGGGACCCCGCATGGGTGTGCGGGATGTTCGCCGGTGCAAAGAGGCGGGGCCACACCGGATCGCCGCCCGGTACGGCAGAGCAAACTGCCCTATTGATCCACGGCTTCACCATCCAAACGTTCTGCGATCCGCTGCTGCAAGCTGGCCTGGTGTTCTTTCTCTTGCTGTTCTTTCAGCTTCCACTGCTGAATTTGGACTTGCTCTTTAACCAATTCCAGGGCGTCCAGCACCATCTGGCGGGCGACCTCGTTCAATTTGCGGTCTTCCTCGCTGGCCTCGGCCATCAGCGTGTCGACGGTCAGGTTGGTCAGGTCTTCGATGATCATCTTATTGGCTTCGCTGGCTAAATCGGCAATCATCCCGTCAATCACCTTGTAAACAATATCGCTGATGGCGCTTTCTAAGTTCGATTTGACCAGCGGCCCGAAAACGGGGATGAGCGAAATGGTGTGAATCTCCGCGTTATCCCGAACGGCCTCGCGGACTTTCTCTTCCAGGTAACCCTGCAAATCCTTCTCATAATTTCGCCGCGCTTCCTCGCTGATATGCACCACCTTATGGGAAATCCAGTTGACTAAATCCGGCTTGTGGGGCAGGATTACCTCCCGGATAATGCGTTCGGTCATGGGAATGCCGGTGCGCACCTCCGCCTGGACTCCTTCGATGATATTGACCACCACCCGGTCGGATACTTCCTCGACCAGGATATTCAGATACTTGGTTGCTGCGGAAAACAGGTAGCTTTTGGTGATATCGATGATGCGCAGTTTGTGCATCCGGATGATGATGGAGATTACCCGCAGTATCCGCAGAAAACGGAAAGTGCCCACCGGAATGCAGCCCAGCACATCGTACCAATGAACAAACGGGTAGAAAAACCAGCGGTAGTACTCATGCTGCCGCACGGAAATAATCCAGCGAATCACCAGTTCGATCAGAAAAATGCCCACGAAATACAGATCGATGGTGAGAAAATCGTGATGGATATTGACTTTGTAGAACTGGTAAAAATCCGGGGTATATCGTTGCAGCAGCGATTGAACCATCTCGGAGATAAACAGCCAGTCGAAAACAATTAAGGTAAGGTTGACCATCAGGATGGCCAGCATCAGCAAATCGATAAAGATGATGTGCATATCCCGGTTGGAGAGCAATTTCCGTAGCTGCATAGGCGATTCCGGTTACCTTTCTGTAAAAATGAGGCGGATCGGGAGATGGTCGCTGAATCCGGCCGGGTTGTAGCTGCTTTTTTGGGAGGGCCGCCCGTAGCGCACCGGGGCGCCATAGCGACCTTTAATCATCCCCGGGTAGATTTCTACCTGCACGGAATCGGGCTCAATCTGAAAGACGCCGCTGCGAACCAGCAAGCCCTTGGCAACCAGAAACTGGTCGAACATGATGCTCTCGGCGTCGTAAACAAAACTGCCCTGGCGTCTTCCCAGCAACGGCCACATCAGGTTGTGCAGATAGGGGTTGCGCCCATAGACTGTTTTCATACGACTGGGAGTACTAAGGGCGTATTCGTGCAGGGAGCGGCTGAAGGGTTCATCGTTAAAATCGCCCATCACCAGCACCGGCGCTTTGCTCCCCTTGATCTCCTGAATACGAGAGAGCCAATAACTCAAGGTTTCTCCGGCGATAATCCGGTACGGCTCGGATTCATAGGTTCCTCCCAATCGCGCCGGCCAATGATTGCCGATTAAGATAAACTCATTCCCGGAACGGCTCTCCATATTCACCTGGAAAATATCCCGGGTGGCGGTTCGCTTGAGAATTTCGTAGCTGAATTTTAAGCCGGTAAAATTGTATTTTTGCTGATCATAGATAAAGGCGATGTCGATGCCGCGCTGGTCGGGGCTGTCCTGGTGGATAATCGCATAGTCCCGGCCCGACGGGGCAAGTTGGTCGACTAAAAGCTGCAATACGCGCCGGTTTTCCACTTCGCAGACGCCCAGGATATCCGGCCCGCGCTGCTGATTCATTTGCAGGATGATCGAGGCCAGGTTTTCCAGCTTGCGCTTTAAGACCCCGGCAGTCCATCCTTTCAATTCATTTCTAAGCTGCTTTTGCAGCCAGGCCGGGCGATCCGGCGCGTCAAAGACATCAAACAGATTCTCGACATTCCACCAGGCTAAAAAATGCTTTTCCATAAAGCCCCCCAGATTGTCATGTGAATTGGAGAATGTAACACAGAGTTGCCCGGAAAAAAAATCCAAACACTTTTCTCTATACGGGATAACCGGCGGGAGGTTGTGTGATATGCTTCTGTATCCGGGTCCGGCCGCCTTGCCGCTGCCTTTCCCGGAGCAATATCCCGGCAAAGTAACGGCAGCAGGTCCCGGTTGGCCAGGACCTTGTATTTAGACGTGAATTAGTTTCCCAAAAAATGAAATGTATTTGTGTAGTTGCCTTCGTGCAATAGTAATATGCCCCCTCCTTAATCCCTCCCGGCTGGCCAGGGGGGGACCGGTCTCCCTCCCCGATTTCGGGGAGGGCCGGGGTGGGGAAATTCCATGAGAAACTCGTTCATCATATTTAAACAATTTTATTTTCATACTAATTCACGGGTCTTTAAAGCAGCCCACTAAAGCGGGGTTTAGCGGATTCCCATCACCGTTCCGTCATCGTTTCAATTACACAAATCGTTCTCGGTGCGGAAATATTTGGTGTCGTTCAGGTAAAGAAAGCCATCATAGAAAGACAAGCTTAGCTGGGCGGTTCCGCCGTTGGCATAGGCCAGGGTCAGCACATTGCCGTTGACCGCCCAGCGGCCATAATTGCCGCCATCGCTGAAGGCGGCGCTGCCCAGGCTGGATATGCTCCCGCCCTGCCCGCTGGATTGGAAACTGCCGTCGCTGCACAGCCAGATTTGATGCTTCTCCCGGTAGCCTTTCCCCACGTAGATATACACCAACTGCCTTCCCACTACTTCATTATACCAGTTGCCCTGGTCCGATTGCGGGGCGTTTTGCTGCGTATTTGCAGAAGAGGCGCCGGCTACACCGCTGACGACGGCATCCACTACAATCCGGGCTAACTGGGGGGAGGTCTCGCAGGTGGGGTCATCTCTCAGGCAATTGGTGATGGTCATCCCGCAGCCGCAGGTGCAGTTCTCGGTGTTGAGCACCTGCATCACCTGGTGTTGCTGCTCCGTGGTCAGGTAGGAAATATCAAACCGTTTCAAATTAACGATAACCCTGTTTGCCTCGGTTGCTTCATCCACAATTTTCTTAATGATCGCTTCAGCCAGTTTGGGGGACGTCTCGCAGGTGGGATCATCCTGCAGGCACTGGGCGATGGTCATCCCGCAGCCGCAGGTGCAATTTTGGCTGCTTAATTAATTTATTATGCGCAACTGCTGTTCCCGGGTTAAATGCGACACATCAATCTGCGCAAAATTTATGGTAGACAACAAAAATACCAGCAGAATACTTCCAATATATTTATTCATTCCTTTTTTCCTTTCCGGATTCGGTTTGTTTAATGGTATGGTCGGTTTGCCATTTTCCTGGAGTGCCTGGTCAGCACGGTTGCTAATTCAGTGCGCTTAACCGGACGGTTATCAATTACAATGCGATTGGTTCTAAAATATCAAGAGGTGAATTTATACGCTTTTAGATTGTTCTTTGTATCTTACAATATTTATTACTGTCGGGACAAGGAGCGCCACAGAAAGATAAAGGCCCAGTTTGGCGGGCATTGCAGCTATTTCTCTATTCCGCTCAATTATTTCTATTGGAATTTGCTCTTCTTCAGTTACTTCTTTTATAGATTTGTACCCTCTGTAGGCGCCAAGTAAACCAATTAAGTAATTGCACTTAAATAAACGACAATTCGTACTTGCTGGCTTCGACAGCTCAGCCAGCAGTCCCAGCCAGGAGGCTGAGCTTGTCGAAGCCGGTAGTGCCTGAAAAAGTGTCGTTTATTCAATACCATTTACTTAATAAGGTCTAATAAAATAGCGCAGTTCATTTTCGAAAGATCATAAACCCGGTATTATAGACCCGTGAATTAGTATGAGAATGAAATTGTTTGAATGTGATGAACGAGTTTCCCATGAAATTTCCCCACCCCAGCCCTCCCCGAAATCGGGGAGGGAGGCCGGTTTCCC
>JAJRYW010000469.1 GCA_024275555.1 Calditrichota bacterium
GGCGTGGAGATCGGCAGGTGGCTGTGATTGCGGTTGTCTTTCCGCTGTTGTGGCAAACATAAGTGTGCTTTTGGGTAGAGAAACTCCGCCGTGATACCCGATAGCGCGCCGAAATGGGGTTTCGGTACGGGAGAAAAAATCACCCGCATATTTTCTCTCGTTCCAGGCCGGAGCCGGGAACGAGAAGAAAAAGAGCGTTCCAATCGGGAGCTTTGAACGAGAGTTGAAAATCACCCTCTCCGGCAACTCCGGAGAGGGTGAACATCAGGTTGTTGAAATTCAATCGTTAGACTCAGAATGCACTGACAAAACCCACCGTAAGACGATTCTTTTCTCGTTGCAGATCGTAGTTATACTCGGCCATAAAGCGGAGGTTGCGCGCCAGCAGATAGGTTGTGGTGAGGCCTACCGTTTCATAATCCAGGGGAGTAGCCTCGGCAAAAATTTCGTCAATGTCGGAATCCACCCGGTTGTACAGCCCGATAAAAAACCAGCGGCTGCGGTCTCCGTGCGGGGCAAAAATCACCTCGGCAAACCCGCCTTTGGTTTTAATCTTTTCGGCAGGTTTCAGGGCCTGGTAAAAGGGATTGTCATCCTCGCGCCAGAGGTACTCTAAATTGATTTCCAGAGGGCCAACCGAGATGGCGGCGTCGGGGCCGTACTGAACCATCTTGTTGTCATTGAAATTATTGGGGTTTTCTGTGAGCCCATAGTACCCGAAAGCGCCGATGCGCAAGGCCGGGAAGCTGTGGGTCCAGCGCAAGGCGTAGTTTTTAAAACTGTCATTATCGAACTGGCGACGCTCATCAGCCCGGTCTTTGCCGTTGCCGTTTACGATCTGGGCAAGGAGGTCGCTGCCCCAGGGAGTGGTATAATTGATCACCAGGCCCCGGTCATAGGTCAGGTTGGTGGGAACATCTCCCACCCGGAGGCGGAAAATCTGGTAGTCTTCGTAGGTCAAGCGCAATTCCCGTTTGAAGAGCGGATCGGAAACCTGGAATTGGCCCACTGTCAAATCCAGTGGAACGCCAAACATGTCATTAAAAAAGAGAAAGGCGTCTTCAATGCCGGAAACCTCGCCCCGTTCACTAAAAAAGAAATAGAAGTAGTAGGAGACATTTTTACTCACCCTGCCGCCGGAGAGGATTTTCAGGATATAAGGAGTTTGAAGATCGCTTTTGGTTTGCCCGTCGTCATTCGGTTTGAAGCGGGCGTATGCGTCCAGCCGAAGGGCAACCGGCAGGGTGCGCTGCAAAAGAAGCAGGTCGTCTCCGGTGTTGATGGCGGCCCGGGAGGGCTCCTGCCCTTTCATCACAAACCCATTGGCAGCAAATTCTTCTCCGAATGCTTTTAATTTGGGGGCCGGGGCGTGACAGGTAGAACAACTCATCTTATACTTCCGGGCAAAAGCCGGGATGGCGTAGGCCGATTGAATACTGAGAATAAATACCAGAAAGGTCATCCAGAAAAAAGGTCGTTTGAATTGCATAGCGTAATCTCTCCTTTGAATTAATCCAGGATTTCGATGTAGGTTTTGGCCGTATTAACTAATACTTCTTTGGATTCTTCCGCCGGCACTTCTAAAAATTCCTGCACCGGTTTGGGAAGTTTCCGGTAATAGAGACTTGCTTGTATTTGCACTTTTCCGGGGGCTAAATCTTCGGGAATGTCCCAGGTATATGTCTCCATTTTGGTTTCCCGCGGCCCGATCCGGTAATCCGGTCCGAAGGAGGCGGTATGCCACTGCATGATGGTCATGCGCCCCTGCGGGTCCAGGTAGGGCAGGCGAAAGATACGGTCGCCGATCGGCACATCTTCCCGGCGAATGCCTTTAAAATCGGTAATCCCCAGTGGGACGCCCATATCCTGGTATGCCAGTGCCTCGGAGGCGATGGTGTATTCTTCTCCCTCAAAACCTTTCTTGTCTACCGGTAAATGATAAACATTTCCCTCTGCATCAACGGCTTCCACGTGGACCCACAACACCCGCTCCTCGGCAGAGCCGGAGGGTACCTTGTGTCCCGCTTTGGCGTTGTGCAGTTGCAGGGAGAAGACCACCGTTTCACCCGGTTCCAGCTCCCGTTCCCTGGGGTGGATGCGCATCTCGATGACTCCTCTCAGTTTGCCTTCATCATGCGCCCCGTGAAAGAGGTGCTGCGCCGCCATGTCGTTCTCTTCCACCATGATGGCGTTTTTGCCCTCCGCCTTAGGCATGTGGCAGTCCTGGCAAACCACGCCCTGCTTGGAATAGGGCCCTTCCATCCATTCGATTTGAGTTGCCTTTACCCAGGCCCCGTAAGGGCTTTTCTCGTTGTGGCAGACGCCGCAAAACTCGGCGGTGGTAATAAATTCATTGTACTCGGTGCGATGATGGGGGGATTCTAAACCGGGCTTCGGTCCGTACTTGGTGCGTCCCGGTTTGGAGATAAAGTTGAAGTTGTACGGGACATCGCCCTTAAACCCCGTGATGGTATGGCATACATCGCAGGAGACGGCTTCATTGGCGCGGGAATTGGCTTCCGGCAGCGGCGGCGGCGTGTCCCCGGCTAAAAAGGCAATCGGGGTGTGGCAGCCGTTGCAGCCGTCTTTTACGCCGGCGACTTTCTCCTCTTTAGCCGCATGAGGCACGGCCAGTTTGAAATACTCGATTTCATCCCAGGCATGTGTATACGCTTGCGCCATCATAGTCTGCTGCCACTGGTGATAAAAATCCACATGGCAGCTTTTGCAGGCTTCCGGCTTTTCAAATTGATCATACGAAAATTTCCCATGCGCCTCTTCCCCGGCGTAATCCTGGGCAAAAAAAAGTGTCGGCAAAAAAAATAGTATCACAGGTAACCATCTCATATTTAATCCTCCGTTTTTATGGTGTTGAAAAACGCGGGCGCTTTCGCGCCTTTGCCCCCGGCCGGACGGGGCGTCTTCGACAAAGTATATCGAGAATCCCGGGCGGGAGCCGATGGAGACCCTCAAAGGGGCTGAATTTGAGTTGAGGGAGTTGGGTGCAGCCTCGCAATTTGGGAAATATATATAGCATCCGATCCAACACGATTTTTCCGGAACGGACTCTCTGAAGGGCGGCTTTGTCACAATGATGTTTGCAGCAACGCCGCCATCTTGTGGTTGCAACCGGTCGTTTTTAAGTTGTTCTAAATTTAAAATTTCAATGTATTTGGAGCAATATATTAATAATTTGGTAACATTTTAGCGCTCTGAAAAAATAGATGGTCTTGATAAAAAATCTCTCTCCACCCCCCTCTAATCCCCCCTGTATGATCTTTGAAAAATTAATCGGGCCAATAAAACCGTGATTGAGTTTGATTAAAGAACCGTGCTATTCTGTCATTAACACCGGCCCCGGTCTGCCGGGGCGGCGAAGATGACTACAGATTATGATATTCTCTATAACCGTTTCTCCCGACGGGATGCCGTTGGCAAACGGTTATTCCCTCCTCTGAGGCCCGATTATAGACGCGTGAATAAATTCGAGAAGACTGCCGGTTCTCAGATAGCCGCATTCCGAGTAATCGGAATGCGGCTACCGCAGCAATCTATATTCGCGGATTAATTCACGCCTCTATAATTAATCAAAATTCATCAGCTTGCGAAACACCGCTATGCGCAGTCTAAAGCCTGCGCCTACCAGTATATCAGATATGGTCCGGTTATTTAATCAAAATTAATTTAGGGGGAAAATAGGGGGGTGGACGACAAAACCACGGTGAATAATACGAGGTTGATGGTCTCTATCACAGGGCTAAAGTGTTACAAAATTTCTAATGTTCCGGATATGCTTCTTAGAGGTTGGATCCGAAACGCTTTTTGAACGGATTGAAGCAGGGGCCCTCTGAGGCCGCCCAATTCCCGCTGTTAAATGGCCGGGCGGTTTTAAACGCGGCCCCCGGGATAAATGACGGCAGCATTCCGGCAAAGCCGCCGCCAAAGCCGAGGTGCGAGACGAAGCGTCATATTTCCCTAAACCGCAAGGAATATGAACACATTGTAAATTAAAATTTGTCAGATTCATCATTTTTAATTATGTTGATGTTATACCAGTAGGGAACCGGCTGATGTCTTTTCTGCATACTTAACAGTTTTTCTTCTGCGCCGCTGTTGTCCCCCCGGCGACTGTCCCCGTATCCGCTGTCACAATTTTTTTATTGCCTTTGCCGGTTGATCACTACTGTATTTGCTATACCGTATGGATTGCCTTCAAATGTTTTGAGCTGCTAAAACATGCAACACCGGCTTGCAGAGGAAGCGCAGAAAGCAAGCCGCAGCCTCCGGCCCGTTCCGGCAGGCAATTGGGAAGCAGGAAAATTAAAGACTGATCAAACCGGAGGTGTATAATGAGAAAAGCTACCCGCAGATATTGTGCAGCTATTTTAAGCTGTGCAGTCCTTCTGCTCTTGTCGGCCCCGGCCGCCGGGCAGGAGAGCCGCGCCGATCGTTTTTATCGCGGCGCCCCCGCCAATCCGCTGATCGAGGCAATGGTTAATTCCGTTTCGGCGGACTCCCTCCAATCCTACCTGCAAACCCTGGTGGGCTTCCATACCCGGCACACCAACTCCGACACAACCTCACCCGATACCGGTATCGGCGCGGCGCGAAATTATATTTTGCACAAGTTCGAGGAATTCAGCGCTGCTCACGGCGGGGTAATGGCGGCCGATTTTTTTGTCTTTTCCGCGACTGTTTGCGGAATCCGGAATGATTTTCATAAAAATGTTCTGGCCGCCATTCCCGGCAGTTTGGCGCCGCAGCGTCATTTCATTGTCAGCGGGCATATGGACAGCCGCAATATGTCCCTCTGTGATCACGTCGGCCTGGCGCACGGGGCGGACGACGACGGCTCCGGCGTTGTCGCTTCCCTGGAAATCGCCCGGGTGTTGAGCCAGTATACCGCCAATATGGAAAACACTTTAATCATGATGGCGGTTACCGGCGAGGAGCAGGGATTGGTAGGCGCGGAAGCTTACGCGGACTGGGCGGTTGCCAATAACATGCGCATCGATGGGATGATTACCAACGACATCATTGGCAGTATTGTCGGCTGCGAAAATCCGGCCTGTCCCAACGGCAATTTTATCACCGACAGCACCAGCGTCCGTCATTTCTCCGCCGGGCCGGCCACTTCGCCATCAAGACAGCTTGCCCGTTATATGAAGCTGAAAGGCGAACAGTATGTGACCGAGGTCGACTGGACGGTGAATTTGATCCCGGCCCTGGATCGTCCCGGCCGGGGCGGGGATCATATCCCCTTTTCCGACAACGGTTATGCTTCGGCCCGTTTTACGGAAGCCCATGAGTTTGGAGACGGCAGCGGGGCCAACGGCCGCCAGCATAATCAGTCCGACTCAATACAATATGTCAATTTCCCCTATACGGCCCGGGCGGTTAAAAGTAACCTGGCCGGGCTGGCTTCTTTAGCGATGGCCCCGGAAACCCCCGCAGGCCAATTGTCGGTTCAGAATGTGGGAAATGGAGTGGAGTTGTTTCTAAGCTGGACAAATACCAACAGCGAACCGGATTTTGCCGGGTACCGGGCGGCCTTGCGCCATCCGGATTCTCTTTTTTACCAGCAGATTGTTCCGATGGGAAATGTGACCCAGTTTACGCTGACCGGGCTGACGGCCGATCAGCCGGTTTATCTCTCCTATTCCGCTATCGACGCCGACGGCAATGAAAGTATTTTCAGCCGGGAAGTATTGGCAACGCCGTCCGATATTCCCGCCACACCCCGTAATTTTGAGGCAACCTCCACCGGCGGCGGGATTCAACTAAACTGGTCGCCCAACACCGAATTTGATCTGGCCGGGTACCGGATTAATCGCACCACTGCGGCGGGAGGGAGCGACCAGTTCACGGTGGGCGCCAACAGCAGCAGCTTTTTTGATAACACTGCGCAGCCCCATGTTATCTATCAGTACACCATCCAGGCGGAAGATAACGATAACAACCTAAGTCCGCCCTCCGGGAGCCGGCGCGGCCAGTTGGCCACCCACGACCTGGGCGTTTTTATTGTCGATGTCAGTCGAGACGGGCCGGGCGGTACTCCTCTTTTCCCGACAGATGCGGAGGTGGACGCCTACTATGCCGGTTTGCTGGCAAATTTTAACCTGGCCGGACAGTGGGATGTCGCCGACAGTACGTTTTTGAATAAGCCCATCAGCGACGCCGATTTGGCAGTGTATTCAACGGTTGTGGTGCACAGCGATGTGCGCCAGCCCACCAATCTGATCGCGGACGACACGCTGGTCTACCGTAAATATTTACAGAACGGCGGCCGTTTATTCTTGGGAGGATGGCAGCTTATCGCCGTTATTTCCGGCAATACTGCCCCTCTCAAGGTTTTTCAGCCGGGCAGCTTTGTGTACGACCTTTTGCGGCTCGATTCGGTGGAAAATGCTGTGACCAATGATTTTCGCGGGGCGGATGCACTTGATCCCAAC
>JAJRYW010000470.1 GCA_024275555.1 Calditrichota bacterium
CCGCCGGCCGCAACTACATTGCGGGCCGCCTCCGCCACGGCAATCCGGCCGCCCCGCCGGGGATTGAGATAGACGTAGCGCCCGTTGCCGTCGGTTTTGGCCGCCAGGGCCTTGTTTGTGCCGCGAATCCGCACCGCCGCCGCATCCCCGCCGGGCAACAGCACCGTATTGGCCTGCACCTGGTGAGCATACTGCTGATACACCCAGCGTTTGGCAACAATATTCGGTGATCGAAACACTTTCAGAAAAGCCTTTTCGAGATTATCAACCGGCGGCAGGGTTTCCGGATCAAAGGAATGGGCTTCATCGAGATAAGCCGGTTTGCGGTATTGGCGATGATACACCGGCGCACCGCCGCCCAACACGCACTCGTAAGGAGGCACTTCGGCTGCCTGCTCCCCGTGGTGATAAATCTTCAGAACCGGTTCATCCGTCACCCGGCCGATTTGCTCACAGAGCAGATCCCACTTGTCGCAGATTTCTATCGCGGCGCTCTCACAACCTTTTTTGACCACCGCCAGCATCCGCTCCTGGGATTCGGAGAGCAAAATTTCATACGCGGTCATGCCCTCCTCGCGCACGGGCACTTTATCCAGATCGATGATCATCCCGCTCTCGCCCTTAGCGCTCATCTCGGTGGTGGAACAGGTAATCCCGGCGGCGCCCATATCCTGGATGCCCACTAAAATATCCGCCCGGATCATCTCCAGGGTGGCTTCCAGGAGCAGTTTTTCCGCAAAGGGATCGCCGACCTGCACATTGGGCCGCTTTTCCTCGTTCTCCTCCGACAACTCCTCCGAGGCAAAGGTGGCCCCGTGGATGCCGTCCCTGCCGGTGCGGGAACCGATGATAAACACCGGGTTGCCGGCGCCCTTCGCGATTGCCGAAGCGGTTCGATCATGCTCCACGACACCTACGGTCATGGCGTTTACCAGGGGATTGCCGCTGTAGCACTCCTCAAAATAAATCTCCCCGGCGATGGTGGGCACCCCCAGGCAGTTGCCGTAATCGGCGATGCCGCGAACTACGCCGTCGAATAAATAGCGGTTGCGGGCGTCGTCTAATTTGCCGAAGCGGAGCGAATTCAACGCCGCCGCCGGCCGGGCGCCCATGGTAAAGATATCGCGCATGATCCCCCCGACGCCGGTGGCCGCACCCTGGTAGGGCTCCACCGCGGAAGGATGATTATGGCTCTCAATCTTAAAACAGACCGCCAGACCGTCGCCGATATCGACCAGCCCGGCGTTCTCCTCACCGGCTCCGACCAACAGCCGCCCCCCGCTGCGAGGCAGCTTCTTCAATTCCGCAATGGAGTTTTTATACGAGCAGTGTTCGCTCCACATCACCGAGAAAATTCCCAGTTCGGTAAAATTGGGCGTGCGGCCTAAAATTTCTTTGATCCGCTCAAACTCTTCCCGGTTCAGGCCATGTTCAAGCGCTAATTCCAGGGTAACTTTTGGTTCCGGCATGAATGCTCCTTCTGTTAACGCTGTCAATTTTAACCAAAAAAGCCAGAGGGCGCAAATTATGAGAAAGAAAGCGGAAATTTCTGCGATTGCCCCAAAACAGCGTTTTGAACTACTTCTCTCCTACCCCGGTTCTCCGCCATAAAACTATTGTGCACTCCCCTGTTATTGCTTACCTTCCGCCATCATTAAGGGCGATTTCCCTAACGAGATTTTCAACCATTTTTCTACTATTTCCCTTTATATGCGAATTACAGGTTGAACATTTTATGGAGTTCTTCGGCGATTTAGCGTTTTTCACCCCCCTGTTTCCTCTCCCGGTCAGCCGGGAGGGATTTAAGGGGGGTCAGCGACTCAAACGTATCAAGAACTCTCAAAAGCATCATATTTTCTCCGACTTGTAATTGGCATTTAATAGCCAACAAAGCTATATAAGAAGAGCTACCTTTTTCCCAAAAATACCGCAGTATTTCAGCAAGGAGAAAAATAATGGAAATGACCACAATTTTCATTCTATACCTGGTGCTGTTTCGCCTGGCCATGATCAGCGCCGGAATAATTAGTATTGTTTTGGGTTATAAGCTGTTTTGCCGGGGAATCTGGCCGGACAGCGGAGACGGCAGCGGAACCGCCGTGGATGCCAGGGTGGCCAACATGCACTTCACCTTAAAAAACGCTGCGCCGGGCACTTGCTTTGCCATGTTCGGGGTGATCATCATCGCCGCCATGTTTATCACCGGCGGGCCCGAGTTGACGCTGAAGACTTTGCAGAACGCCGGACAATCGCTGTCGTCCTCATCGGAGGGGGCGGTTGCCAGCACACCGGAGAGTATGGAACTAACCCTGCGCGGCGGGGAAGATGAGGGTCTGCAAAGCCTGACTCAAAAAGGGTTGTATTTTGAAGGAGAGAAAGACACCACCCGGGCGATCAGCCATTATGCAGACGCCCTGGCGCTGGTGGCGGCGCCGGCCAACAACCTGGCCTGGCTCTACCTGGAAAAAAGCCGCCTAAAAGAAGCGCTCCCGATTTCCCGTCTGGCGGTTCAAATGGCCCCGGGAAATGCAAATTACCTGGATACACTGGGGGAAATTCTCTACCGGTCGCAGGAATATCGCGAAGCGGTTCAAATCATGGAAAGAGCTTCGCAACTCGATACCCGTTATCTCAACAAACTGAATAATTACCGTCAGGCTATCTCTGACTAAATTGGGGGGAACTATGTTTAAGAATAGAAAACAGCAATTATACACGGTGATAACCATCCTGCTACTATCCGTTTCGCTGGGATCACAAAACTCATCCTTCTATTCCAAAAGCTACGCGCTGGTGGTGGGCGTCAATCAATATCCGTCGCCAACCTGGAAGAACTTAAAACAGGCCGTGAATGATGCGGTGGGTATGGCCCGCTATCTCAACAGCCAGGGTTTTGAAGTAACAACATTGTACGACAAAGAGGCAACCCGCGCAGCAATTGTTTCCAAAATGCAAACCGATCTGGCCCGGCAAGTGGGCAAAAACGACCGGCTGGTCATTTTCTTTTCCGGGCATGGCTTTACCGAGGAATTGGGCGGCAAGGAATGGGGATACATTGTTCCCTATGACGCCACCCAAAATACCGCCAGCTATATCTCTATGGACGAGATCCGCACCCTCTCGGAAAAAATGGGCAACGCCAAACATCAACTGTTTATTATGGACGCCTGCTATGGCGGTCTGCTGGCGACCCGCGGCGGGGGCGTCAATCCGGATCAGCCCAAGTACCTGGAGGATGTCACCAAACGCGGGGCCCGGCAGATGATTACCGCCGGGGGGCGCGGCCAGCAAGCCGTGGATGGGGTGTTCACCAACTGCCTGCTGGAAGCGCTGGAACAGGGGCAGGGCGATATCAACAGCGATGGCTACATCACCTTTTCGGAAC
>JAJRYW010000471.1 GCA_024275555.1 Calditrichota bacterium
AATAGACCTTATTACAAACTAAACTTATATTACTACATAACTTATGTCATTTTCCCGACCACAACGTGGCGCCGCCACGTTGTGGTCGGGAAAATGACAGTGGTTTTTAAAGTTTATAATTACAGTTCTTTAAAAGGTAATAAGGTCTAATAGACAAATATCCTTATGGGTAGAAGTCAAATAATTCACCAACTGTAACTCATGGACAGCTTCGTTTTGATTTACCGGATCAATGAAATAGCCAACCCTTTCTTTATCCAGTTCATCCTGCCTGCCCTGAGCTAAGTCGAAGGGTAAATCCTGTCAAAAATTACCTGAATAGTTACGTCCAAAAAACACCCCCGGCGGTTATCCCGCCGGGGCTGCTGAGGAGCATTTCAGTTTAAATATCAAAATACAGCGCAAACTCGTAGGGGTGGGGCCGCAGACGCATGGCGTCCACCTCCTTGGTGCGTTTGTACTCAATCCAGGTTTCAATCACATCCTCGGTAAAGACGTCCCCCTTGAGCAGAAAATCATGATCCTGCTCCAGGGCGTCCAACGCTTCGGCGAGGCTGGCCGGGGTGGAAGGCACTTCCGCCAGTTCTTCCGGAGAGAGATCGTAAATATCTTTATCTAACGGCTCGCCGGGGTGGATTTTGTTAACAATCCCATCCAGGCCGGCCATAAGCATGGCGCTGAAGGCCAGGTAGGGGTTGCAGGTCGGGTCCGGGCAGCGGAACTCGATCCGCTTGGATTTGGGGCTGCTGGAGTAGACCGGAATCCGGCAGGCCGCCGAGCGATTCCGCTGGGAATAGGCCAGGTTTACCGGGGCCTCGTAGCCGGGCACCAGCCGTTTAAAAGAATTGGTGGTCGGGTTGGTCAGGGCGATCAGCGCCGGGGCGTGTTTGAGAATGCCGCCGATGTAGTACAGCGCCATTTCGCTCAATCCCGCATAACCGGAACCGGCAAACAGGGGGGTGTCCCCTTTCCAAAGCGACATGTGGGTGTGCATCCCGGAACCATTGTCATTGAAAAGCGGCTTGGGCATAAACGTGGCGGTTTTCCCATGTTTACGGGCCGCATTTTTAACGATGTATTTGTAGAGCAGCAACTGATCCGCCGAGGCCACCAGGGGGCCGTAGCGCAAATCGATTTCCGCCTGCCCGCCGGTGGCCACCTCGTGGTGGTGACACTCCACATCCATCCCGCATTGTTCCATAATCAGGATCATCTCGCTGCGGAGATCGTGAGAGGCGTCCGTGGGAGGCACCGGGAAATAGCCCTCTTTGTAGCGGGGTTTATAGCCCAGGTTGGGGCCTTCCTCGCGGCCGGAATTCCAGGCGCCTTCCACCGAATCAATAAAATAGTACCCGCTGTGCTCGTTCTGATCAAAACGCACATCATCAAAGATGAAAAATTCCGCCTCCGGCCCGAAATAAACCGTATCGGCAATCCCGGTGGACTGGAGATACGCCTCGGCCTTCTGGGCAATGTTGCGCGGACAGCGCGAGTATTTCTGGCGGGTGAGCGGATCGTACACATCACAAATCAAGCTTATGGTGGTCGGCTTCATAAACGGATCGATCATGGCCGTATCGGGATCGGGAATGATGATCATATCACTCTCGTGAATCGATTTCCAGCCGCGAATGCTGGAACCGTCGAAGCCAAAACCGTCTTCGAAGAGGTCCTCGGTCAACAGTTTAATCGGGAGCGACATGTGCTGCCACAACCCCGGGAAATCCATGAATTTGAGGTCGACAATTTTGGCCTCGTGTTCCTTAGCTAATTTTTGAACATCAGCAAATGATTTTGCCACGGTACACCTCCATCAGATATGTTTTGGATTCAGATTCAATTCTCTGCGTTGTAAAGCATTATCGATTGTTGCGTTACAAAATTGATTTTTTCTTTCCGATTTGCTCTTTTAGCCCCTTTCGGGGTCTCAATCGACTCCCGGCCTGCCGGGATTGTCGATTTACTCTGTCGAAGACAACTTACTTTCGCACCGAAGTGTGCTAAAGCACTTAGTGACTTTTGATCCAAAGAATACAGCAACTACACACATCAGGATCGTGTGAAGGATTAGCAGCAGTCAATTATTTGCCGGATCCCGTTCAATCCCATGAAAGTAACTGATGTTACGCGCTTCTATCGTTTTTCGCTTCCATGCACCTTACCTTGAGATTACTGTAAGCGATTCGGTGATGAGCATTTCCTGACCAAAGAACTTTATTAGCGAAACCGCAACGAACGCAATGAACACGCGACGTTCGCAACGGTTGCCTACACAAATTCGCAGCGTTCGTTGCGTTGTCTTTGCGAACGTTGCGGTCAAGAATGCCCGCATCGTATAAATCTTATCAACATGAATACCGGGACTAATCGCGTAACATCAGTTTATAAGAATGAGGTTTCCGTTTGGGGGGCTTGGCAGATTTTATGGAACGTATAAATTTATAAACGTCATCTCAAAGGATATCGGGAAGTTTGTCGATCTCTTCTTTTAATTTTTCTTTTGTAATCATTTTTCACCTCTTCAATTAATTTCACCTGGCAATTATTATACAACCGATTGGGAGGTTATTCAACTAATGCAGGTGTTTTTCGACTTCTAATTTCAGTAAATCTTAAACGATCATGAAAGGCAACAAATGCCCCAAAAGTATACCGCCATTCTTAAACCATATCTTTCTTTTGCAGCAATTTCCAGGAGAGCCCGGCCCAGATTACGGTCTGCAGCAGGGCAATCACCAGAAATGTCAGCTCCCAGCCATCCAGTTCCAGGGCGATCGAGAGCAAGATCATTTCGAAAAACGGCGGCAAGGCAAAAGCAAAAAGTTTCAGCGACTCGCCGAAAGATTCGATGGGAAATAAGGCGGCTTTTTTAACGATGCAGCCAAAGATGATCACGATAAAAATAAGCCAACTGATTTGGGGGCGGAAGGTGTAGGAAAAGCTGAGCAGCGAGGTGGACAAGAGGAGTATCAGCGCAATCAGGGAAAGACGCACCGGAAGCCACAGAAAATATTCCGCCGATAAATAGCGCAGCCCGTATAAAATCGCCAGCACCGCAACCCAAAAGAGGTCAACCAGTACAATCACACTGATTTTGGCCAGGAACAAGTTGCGGCGGCCGTACGGTTTGCTGAGCAGAAAGTGGAGAGTGTTGCCTTTTTCGAAAAAGAAGAGCGAGGGGGCGGTCATAAAATTGAGGATTAAGGCCAGGGCGGCAAAGGTAAGCCAAATGCTGTCTTCCAATTGGCCGCTGGTAAGAAACGCTCCGAAAAATATGCTGAAAATGACGATTGCCGCCAAATCCAGAATATAACGATGCTGCCGCAGGTAATTCTTAAAGCAGAAATCCGCCAGGGCAAGATAGGCGCTCCAAGAGCTAAAACGCTGCGTTGCCTGTTCCGGCGGCCTGGTTGAGTGTGTTGGCATAGTTTGTCAATATGATTATTGCTTTAATTTTGGGAATAAATCAACTGCGTTGAGTTTGACGCCGGGTATTTTTATTTTATTCGGTATATACTTCCGGGTGAATATACGAATCTTCTCATCCCAAATGAAATTTTTATGGAATCATTGCCCGGCTTTATGTAGAGGATGTGCTCTTGAAAGGAGCAGCTCTTTCTGCATTTATGCTTATGGATGTACCTCGGATACATATTTTCATAAGATATTCTGTAACAGATGGTTAGGGAAAACCGGAGCCGGCCGGATAAGCTTGCGAAGCAGATTAAGATTCCAACATATAATTCGATGATATCTTTGTTGCTAAAATTGGAATATTTATGCTCCCGGGGTTTTTATGAAAATTCTAATTGCCGAAGACGAAGCTGTATCGCGGAAAGTGCTGCAACGCACCCTGCAGCGCTGGGGCTACGATGTGGTTGCCGCGGAGAACGGCGCAGTAGCGTTGGAGGCTTTTCAAAGCGATACTTTTTCGTTGGTGATTACCGATTGGATGATGCCGGAAATGGACGGACTCCAACTGGTGCGTAAAATTCGGGAAATGCAATCGGATGATTACGTTTATATTATCCTGCTGACGGCCAAAACCGACAAAGCCGACCTGATCGCCGGGATGGATACCGGGGCGGATGATTTTATCTCCAAGCCGTTTGACAAAGACGAGCTGCGGGTGCGGGTGCGCGCCGGCGAGCGGGTGGTGCAACTGGAACAAAAGCTCTCGGCGCGAAACGCCGAATTAGAGGCCTTTAATGAGCGGATGCGCCTGGAGTTGGAAGCGGCGGCGGAAATCCAGAAATCTCTGCTTCCTCAACGCGCCCCGGATATTCCCGCCTTGACCACGGCCTGGCGCTACAAACCGTGCGATGAACTGGGCGGCGATATTCTGAACGCCTTTAAACTGGATGAGCGCCGCCTGGGGTTCTATGTGCTGGATGTCAGCGGTCACGGCGTCTCGGCCGCTTTGCTGGCGGTAACCTTAAGCCGGATGCTCTCTCCGGTGCTGGATCAGGCTTCCTTGCTGAAAAAAGCAGCCGACGCCCCGGAAGGCTACACCCTGACGCCTCCGGCGGAAGTCGCCAACCAGTTAAATAAGCGTTTTCAGATTGATGTGATCAATGGCCAGTTCTTCACCATGATTTATGGTATTTTGGACCCTCATGAGCGATGTCTGCGCTATGTATCCTGCGGCCATCCCGGCATTATCCGGGTTGACGCCCGGGGCGCCTCGACAATTTTAAAAGCCGCCAGTCTTCCTATCGGCTTTTTGGAAGAAAACCGCTATGAGGAAGTCCAACTGAAATTGACGCCGGGAGACCGCCTCTATCTCTACTCCGATGGCATTCCCGAAGCGGAAAATCCCGAACATGAATTGTTCGGGGCGGAACGGATGCGCCAGTGTCTGCAGGAGTCCCATAAATTGCCTTTAGAGAAAAGTTTAGATATATTGCTTCATCAACTGGAAGGGTGGTGCCAGGGACCGACTTTCCGGGATGATGTAACCGTGTTAGGAATCGAACTGAATCAGGAACGTTAAGTAGCTCCCTCCCGGTTGCCAGAGTTTTCCGGTAATTCTAATATTATAATTATCCGAAACCCGCAAATTGAAATCCAGAGTAAACGCTATGCCCGTTGATGTTAGCCTGCTGCTGAACGAATCCGATCTCGATCAAATCCGGATACGCGGTATTTCTCTTTCGGAAATTGAGCGTCAAATTGCCATCTTTGAGCGGGGTATTCCCCCGGTGCGCCTGGTGCGTTCCTGCACCATTGGCGATGGAATTTTGCGGCTGCCGGAGTTGGCTCAAAAAAAAGCCGTGCAAAAATTCCGGGAAACGGCCCCATCCCGGCAGTTGATCAAATTTACGCCGGCTTCCGGCGCCGCCACCCGCATGTTCCGGGATCTGCTGGCCTATTTAAACGGAACCGCTTCGGCAACCCGGGGAGCAAAATTAGCCGGGGTGCGGCAATTTTTGCACGCTCTGGACCGTTTTGCCTTCTTCCCGGCCTTACAGAATGCGCTTCGGGAGCGTGGCCTGGAAATTGCGGTGTTGCTGCAAGAAGGCCGCGAGCGGGAAATACTGAAAGCGCTCCTGGAACCGGATGGATTGGGCTACGCCTCCATTCCCAAGGGGTTAATCCTTTTCCACGCCTATCCGGAGGGTCCCCGCACCGCCTTTGAAGAGCACCTGGTTGAGGCCAATGAATACGCCTGCGGCGCCGGGCATATTGCCCGTTTGCACTTTACCGTCGCGCCGGAACACCAACAGCAGATCGAACATTTTCTGGAAACGGTGAAGAGCAAATACCAACGCCGGGGAGTTACCTTGCAGATGGAGTTTTCACTTCAGAAACCCTCCACGGACACCATTGCGGTGGAATTGAACAACCGACCCTTTCGGGACGCCCGGGGGCGCCTGCTCTTCCGCCCCGGGGGGCATGGCGCCTTAATCGAAAATTTAAATGAATTGGATGGGGATATCGTCTTTATCAAAAATATAGACAATGTGGTTCCGGACCGCTTAAAGCCGGAAATCTACCATTATAAAAAAGTGCTGGCAGGATACCTGATTCAACTCCAGGAGCAGTTGTTCTTTTACCTGGAAAAACTGGAGCAGGGCCAACCGGACCCGGTGATGCTGAAGGAAATGTACCGCTTTGCCAGGGAAAAATTTCACCTCCATTTACCGGAGGAGTGGCGTCGTGAGCCGCTTCCGGGGCAACGCCAAAAACTAATCGAGCGGCTGAACCGGCCTATCCGGGTTTGCGGAATGGTTCGCAACCAGGGAGAACCGGGGGGCGGGCCGTTCTGGGTTGCCGGGCCGGAGAACACACCCACGCTTCAAATTGTGGAATCCGCCCAGGTGGATATGGCCGATCCTGAACAAGAGTCGATCTGGAAATCATCCACCCATTTTAACCCGGTGGATTTGGTCTGCGGGGTGCGGGATTTCCGGGGACGCCCTTTTAACCTGCTCCAATTCCGCGACCCGGAAGGCGGGCTGATTACCGTCAAATCCCTGCACGGCCGGGAGCTGAAAGCGCTGGAACTGCCGGGCCTCTGGAACGGCGCCATGGCCGACTGGCATACCGTATTTGTCGAAGTGCCAATTATTACCTTTAACCCGGTTAAAACAGTGCTGGATTTACTCCGCCCGGAACACCAAAATGTATGAACCACTTATCCGGCGCTGTTTACCTTTCAGGAAATGATGATGAAAACTCTTTTACGTATATTTGCTGCGGGCGGCCTGATCGCCGCTTCTTTTTGGGGATGTGATTTTAAAGAGCCGGTGCTGCCGTCCTGGCAAGTTACCGTGCGGGCGCCTTTCCTGGTGGATGATTTCCGAATCGGGGAGGAGATTCGCAACGATTCCACCATTGTTTTGCAGGGCGGCGATCCGGATTCGGTGCTGTTTGTATCGCTCTCGGACAGTATGATCGAGCTCTTCCAGCTCGGCCGGGAAGACCTGAGCATCAAGCCCCGGGATACGGAAACCTCGATCCGGATCGGTACGCTGGAGTTGGATTCCCTGGAAGCGCTGGAAACCTCCCGGATTACCCTGGGAGAATTGTTTCCCAATTTATCCGACTCCCTGGGCCAACCGGCGCTGATTCCCGAAACGGTGATTGCCGCCCCGCCGGTGCTGCTGAGCGCCGGGGATTTCCGCAGCGTGCATTTTCTCTCCGGCACAATCCGCCTGCGGGTGACCAACCTGTTGCCCTTTCCCATCGGCCCCAACAGCCAGCAGCCGCAGGGAATGCACATCCGGGTGGTTAACGACAGCGCCGGAACCGATTTTGCCGACCTGGATTTTACGGAGGTCATTCCCCCGGGCGGAAGCGGTATCGCCGAATCCATCGTGACCGATAAAACCCTGGAGTCGCCGCTGCGCCTGGAAATAACCGTGCCGGTAGCCCAGGCAACTTTTATCCCGGAAGTAACCCAGGCCCTGCTGGACACGGCCGGCTTCCTGGTGCGCATCAGCCTGCTCGACATCGAGGCGGACGAGGCGACCGTAATTCTGCAAAGCCAGGATTACCAGGATGACGTCTGGCTGACTTACGATGATGAAAACCGCCTGCGCAGCGCGGTCATGGACGCCGGCCAAATTACTATCCACCTGTTTAACCACATGGATATTAATTCGCAGGGGCAAATCAAAATTCCGGCAATCAGCGCCGCCGGAATTGACACCTTTACCCGGGATATTTCTTTCCCGGCCCTGGGAGACACCATCATTACGCTTCGGTTCGACGACCGGGAGTACACCATTGAAAATCCCGATCAGCCCGGGCAGATTATTGACAGCCTGCAGTTGATTCTTTCCGCACAAACCGAAGCGTCCGGACGCCTGGTGCGGATTACCAGCGAGGACAGCATTACTTTAGCGCTGCAATCGGACTCGCTGTTCTTCCGCCATTTTGCCGGGGTGATTGGGGTGGACACCCTGCAAATCACTCCCTTTGAAGAACGCAACATTGCTGACTATGAGGGTTTTGAAGAAGGCCTGGAGTTGAGCGAAGCCCTGTTAAGCCTGACCCTGCGCAGCGAGGTGATGATCGGCAATCTGAACGCGGATTTGCGCATCACCGCTTTTCATGAAAATGAGCAGGGGCAGCGCACCGACTCCGCGCTGATTATTCTGGATGACCTGCAATTCAACGGCGGCAACCCGGGGCAGCCGGGCATAACCGAAATTGTTCTCTCCGGCCCGGAGATTGTTAACGCATTGAATATTTTGCCAACCGCCCTCCGGATAGACGGCCAGGTAAGGGTCTCCGGAGAAGCGGAAATTTCCCGGGAGGACCGCATCCTGACCGATTACTTATTCGAGACCCCTTTCAAGGTGCGATTTACCAACCTCAGCACCTTCAGCGGCGACCCGGATTCCCTGACCGATGCGGACATCGATGATCTAATCCGGGACGCCGGGGACGACAACCTTCTCGGGGCCAGCCTGGAGATGATCATCCGAAATCACACCCCGCTGGGGGGAACGGTGCGCTTCATCTTTACCGCGGATATGGCGGACAGCAATCTCTACGACGGCCCAGTGGACACGGCGCAGGGCTTTGAACGCACCATCTCGATGACTGCCGCCCCCACCGATCCGGCCACCGGTTTTGTTACCGGCGAACAGAACAGCCGGATTCAGGTAACCCTGAACCAGCGTGAACTTCGCCTGTTCCAGAACCCGCCGCTGCAATTCGGATATCAAATCCGGTTTGATGATACCGATGGGTTTGTAACCCTGCGCTACTCGGATTATGTCAACATGCTCGGGGAAGTGCGGGTCAATATACTTATAGAAGATCAGAACTGAGGGAGATAAAATTTGAAGCGATCGATCATTTATATTCTACTGGCGCTGGGATGCCTGGTCAGCCGGGGCGGGTATGCCCAGTTGGCTTACGACGCCCGCTCTGCCGGGATGGGGTTCAGCAACGGCGCCGCTACCCGGGGATTACAGCAGGTGGGACTTAATCCGGCAACCCTGGCCCTGCCCAATTCTTACCGGTTCGAGTTTAACTTGTTTTCCGTTGTGGCCAGTGTGAATAACAACAGTTTCAAGAAAAGCCAATATGACCGCTACTTTACCACTGGCAATCTGCTCAGTGAGCAAGATGTGGATGATATTTTGAACTCGATTCCCGCTACCGGGCTGCGGGTGGATGCACTGGCGCGGGTGAATACACTTTCGTTTTATCTCCCCAACTTCAGCCTGTCGCTGACAGGGGTGGGCGCGGGGAAACTGACCATTCCCCGGGACATCGTGGAACTGCCCTTGCGGGGAAATGTCGATCCGGGACGCATCTACCAGTTAGATGACGCCGAGGGCGGCGACTGGGCCGGTGTGCAGGTAACCGCCTCCGGCGCGTTTCCGGTCTACCAGTCCGATCAGTCGCTGCTGCGTTTTGCCGCGGCCGGCCTGACCATCCACTACCTCTCCGGGCTTCGCTATGATGAAATTATCCGCTCCGAAGGAGAAATACGCGACTTTGACAACGAGCAGCAAAACCCTTACCTGAGCATCAACGCCCTGGTGGAGATTATTTCCGCGGAAGGCGGGCGCGGGGCGGGAATCGACCTCGGCGGCATCTTCGAAATACAGGATCAATGGACGGTCGGCGTAACCCTGGTAAATGCGCTTTCCGGCATCAAGTGGGATAATGGAACCGAGAAGCAGATTTTAAGCATTCGCGGGGACAGCCTCAATTTACCCGACCGCCTTCAGGATAGCCTGATCGTGGATACCGATACTACCTTTGCGATCGGCTCGTTCACCACCCATCTTCCCCAGATATTGGACCTGGCCGTGGCCTACCAGTGGCGGAGCGATGTCTTGCTTACCGCGGAATGGGAACAGGGCCTTTCCGACCGAATGGGGGGCGCCAAGCGCTTCCGGCTGGCTTTTGGCGGTGAATATCGCGGCATCCCTCTTCTGCCGCTGCGGATGGGCTTTTCCTTCGGGGGCAAGATCGGCTCCTCTATTGCCCTGGGCGTGGGACTGGATTTGCAGAATTGGTATATGGATTTTGCCTACATCAATCACGGCCGGATTGTCCCGGACGACTACAAAGGCGCCACCCTGGCCCTGACCACGCGGTTCCGATTCTGAAAAGACTCACGTTGCAACCCGGCGATTGGCTGCTAAGATAGGGTAAGCGCGATTGATCCGCCTCTAAAGTCTCCCGGATTGGGGAGGTTCACCCGTCTGCAATATATAATTTCCGAGTATCCGATTCCAGTTGAAGCAGATCAAATTACTTTGCGATTTGGCTTATAAAAAGGGTAGCGAGAATAATTTTTACTTCTCAGCACTGTTCTGAGCCTGACCTGACAGTCCCGGATGAGTCTGAATATCGATTTACTTTTTCAACGAAAGTTCTCTGGTGGGTCTTTGTATATTTTGCCAAATAACGCCCGAGCTTAGGCAGCCGAGCAAGCAAGCCTGAAAGTGCCTGCGTATCGGTGAATTACTGAAACTTGGACACATAAGCAAAACAACAAAATTCCTCGTCATCGCCCTGGTTCATTCGTGTGAGTGTGCAAAGAATTTCTTGCGATAGGTCATCATCATTTTTACACAAAAGGCACAGACCTGGCTTGGATATTAACTCCGGATCAATCCTATTGCCATCGTCGTCATAAAATCCACCCCATTCTTTTTCCATGACGGCCCTCAAAGTTATAATGAAACATTCAGCAATTTCCTAACTTTCCGGAATATAGGGAATTAATCCTTTCTCGAATGCGATTTCCTGCAACTCTCGTGGTAGATGGCGGGCATCTACCATAAGGCCATCTACACTGATATACCATGCCATTGGATTTGAATCCATTTGACTGGGTAAATACCAATTAGGATCCATTTGATACATATTCAATGTATCTCGAACTTTTTTAGAATAATTACCCCCACTACTTTTACTGATTCCAAATTTCTCGCATAACTCAACAGCACTCATATATGGTTCACTGGACTGATCAAATAAAAAGTTGACAAAACCCAAAGCGTAGATAATTCCACATGCCCAGGAGTTTATCTTTCCTGTATTTAAAGGCGAAAGGCGTTTCCGTGAGAGAGCCGCAGCAGCATAGCGTGCTAATTGTGCGTATTCTTCCGTTAAGTATTTATCACAAAATTCATCTGTTAACGACACAATCTCGGCATATTTCGTTTTCATTTGTTTGGGCACTTTTTCAGACTTCTTAATCATGCTCATTATTCCTCTTTTAAAGGGTGTTTAGACAAAACGAGATAAATTTATAAAATAAAATGACTTAGACATAAAACCCTC
>JAJRYW010000472.1 GCA_024275555.1 Calditrichota bacterium
AAATAATTGTAAATTAAAGATAAAGTTTTGAGTGTTAACAGATTTCTCTCTTCGTTCGTGGCAACGCCATCCCGTTGGGAAAATGACATAAGTTATGTAGTAATATAAGCTTAGTTTGTAATAAGGTCTATTACCGGATATGTAAAAATCTTCTCAGCGGCGTTCTGCGTCAATATCAGGTCAAGTTTTGATTTGAGGTAACAAGCCGAATCGACAAAATAATGCAAACAGAAAGGAGTACGCTGTGATTAAACCTCATGGTGGTGAATTAATCAATCGATATGTAGAGGGCGACCGCCGGGCCGTTTTGCTGGAACAGGCCAAAGAACTGCCGGTGATTTCCATCGATGATAAGAATGTTTCTGACCTGGAAATGATTGCCAGCGGCGCCATGAGCCCGCTGAAGGGGTTTATGGGCGAAAAGGATTATCTCTCCGTGGTGGAGAATATGCGCCTGGCCAATGGGCTGGTGTGGAGCATTCCCATTACCCTGGCCGTGGACGCCGCTACTGCCGAGGCCGCCAAGAAAGCCTTGCAGGTCGCCTTAAAAGATGAAAACGGCCATATTTTAGCGGTGATGGATGTTGACGAAGTTTATCGCTACGACAAGCAGAAAGAGGCCGAGAAGGTATACCGCACCACCGACCCGGCTCATCCCGGTGTTGCTTATGTCCTTTCCCAGGGCGAATATCTTATCGGGGGCGAAATTCACATGCTTAACCGTCCCGCTCATGAGGATTTCCCGGATCATCGCCTGGACCCCGCCCAGACCCGGGCGGCGTTTGAGCAAAAAGGATGGAATACCGTGGTGGCTTTCCAAACCCGCAACCCCATTCACCGCGCCCATGAGTACTTGCAAAAGTGCGCCCTGGAGATTGTCGACGGTTTATTGATCCACCCGCTGGTCGGCCGCACCAAATCGGATGACATTTCCGCCGAAATCCGCATGAAAAGCTACCAGGTTTTGCTGGAGAAATACTATCCGGCCGACCGCTATTTTCTCTCCGTATTTCCGGCGGCGATGCGCTACGCCGGCCCGCGTGAAGCGATTTTCCATGCCCTGGTTCGTAAGAACTACGGCTGCACGCACATCATCATCGGCCGCGACCACGCCGGGGTGGGGAGTTACTACGGAACTTACGACGCCCAGCACATCTTCCGGGAATTTTCGCCACAGGAACTGGAGATCACCCCCCTGTTTTTTGAACATGCCTTCTACTGCACCGCCTGCGGGAATATGGCCTCGGCCAAAACCTGCCCGCACGGCAAAGAGAATCATGTTTTCTTAAGCGGGACTAAGGTTCGGGAAATGCTTCTCAACGGCCAGCTTCCTCCCCAAGAGTTTACCCGGCCGGAGGTAGCACAGTTGCTCATGAACGCCATGAAAAATTCTTAACCCGGCTGGAGAATTCGTCGATCTTTCAAAGAGGCGCCGGCAAAACGCCGCCGTCTCTTCTTTCTTCCAGATTTGTATAAATAAGGATCCGACTCGACTATGACCTTTGAAATGGGTTTCACCGCCGCTGTACTTTTGATGATGAGCCTCTCCCTGATTATGGAGTGGCTGGCGGTGGAAGTGACCCTCTTTGCGGCGCTGTTGGCCCTGGTGCTGGGCAACATCATCACCCTGGATACAGCCTTTACCGGGTTCTCCAACCACGGCATGCTGACCATTGCGCTGCTGTTTGTGGTGGCCGGGGCCATTTCCAACACGGGGCTGCTGGGTGTTTTAAATCCCTTCCTGTTCGGAAAAAAGAATAGCTCTACTTCCCGTAAATTGGTGCGAATCCTGTTTCCCGTCGCCGGCGTATCCGCTTTTATGAATAACACCCCGGTGGTGGCTATGCTTATCACGGCGGTGCGAAGCTGGACGGAGAAGAATCATCATCCGCTTTCTAAGTTTTTAATCCCCCTCTCTTATGCGGCCATATTAGGCGGGATGTGCACCCTGATCGGCACCAGCACCAACCTGATTGTTCACGGTTTGATGATCGATTACGGGTATGCCGAAATGGGCATGTTCGAGATTTCCAAAGTGGGGGTTCCCCTGGCGGTGGTGGGAGTTTTTCTCATCGCTTTGATTGGCCGCCGCTTGCTTCCGGACCGGAAGGAGCCCCTGGTGGAATTGGGCGAAAACATCCGGGAATATGTGATCGAACTGAAAGTCACCCCGGGGTACGCCAATGTCGGCAAAACGATTGAAGCGGCCGGGCTGCGTCATCTGAAAGGATTGTTCCTGTTCCAAATTGAGCGCAACGGAGAAATTATTGCCCCGGCCAAACCCACTGAAAAAATCATGGTAGGCGACCGCCTGTTCTTCACCGGAATCCCTAAAACCATTCTGGAACTGCAAAAAACGCCCGGTTTGCAGCTTACCAAAGATTCCCATTTTGATCTTAAGCAGTACGATTCCTCGGAGATTAAAACCTTTGAATGTGTGATTTCCCCGGATTCGCCTTTAGTCGGCCGCACGGTGCGGGAGAGCAACTTCCGGGGCGTCTACCAGGCCGTAATTATTGCCATTCACCGCCGGGGGGAACGTATCCGCAAGAAAGTGGGCGATATTATCCTCCGGCCCGGCGACACCCTGCTGATCCTGGCCTCGAAAAATTTCCGCGACACCTGGTATCACTCCCGGGATTTTTACCTGATTGCCGGTTCGGTCGAGGTTCCTTCCAAGCCGCGCTGGCAGCAATATCTCAGTGCGGCGGTTTTGGTGGGGATCATCCTGTTGTCCTCCTTGAAAATTTTACCCCTGCTGGCCGCTTGCAGCCTGGGGGTGCTGGCGCTTATCCTAAGTAAAACCATTACTCCCCAGGATATCCGGCAGATTGTCAAATGGCGGGTTCTGGTGATAATTGCCCTGGCGCTGGGCATTGCCAATGCTTTTGATAAATCCGGTTTGGCGATGGTAACTGCTCAGGCCATAGTTGATTTCAGCGGCGCCTTCGGCCCCTTCGGTGTATTGACCGCTGTCTATGTGGTTACCGCCCTCTACAATAATATTATTACCAGCAACGCCTCCGCAGCGCTGATTTTCCCGGTCGCCGCCGCAGCAGCCAGGTTTACCCATACCGATATCAACGCCTTTGCCATTGCGGTGATGATTGCCGCCGCGGCCAGTTTCGCCTCGCCAATCAGCTATCAAACCAACCTGATGGTCTATGG
>JAJRYW010000473.1 GCA_024275555.1 Calditrichota bacterium
AGAAGGAGGTAGCTAAGCGTGTGGCTAAGATGATGAGCCAGAAAATTTACATTACCGAAGATTTCGTCAATGCGGTTTTTCAGGCTCTTCGAGAAATATTAAGTGAAGCAGACCCTGAGATTCGAATCGAGATACGGGATTTTGGCGTTTTTGAGGTGAAGGAAACCAAGCCGAAACCAAAGGCTCGAAACCCACGAACCGGCGAAATTATTTACGTTCCGGCGCGCAGGAAGACACATTTTAAACCGGGTAAGTTGCTTAAAGACATTCTGAAAGAACCGTTGGAAAAACATAGTTCCTGATTTGAAGGACATCTGTGCAAAGACTTTTTAACCGCTCTTGGAATTTTGAGAGCGGTTTTTTATTATAGTTATCTTTGCTAAAGTTAGGGGTCGGTTTTTTAAGAACATTAAATTCCGGGGTTGTGTGGATGAGTGACAAAAATCTGAAATCTCCGATTAAAATTGGGGTAGTCGGTTGTGGGGGGATTGCCCAAATCATGCACTTGCCCTTCCTGGTCCAGCATCCGGACGTGGAAGTGACCGCGATATGTGATGTTGATTATCGCAAAGCCTCCATTTTAGCAGGCCGCTACCAGGTCAAAAATATTTACGCGGACATCGAGGAAATGCTGGCCCGCCACATGCTCGATGCCGTATTTCTGCTGACGCCGACAAACCTGCATCTTCCCATGACGTTATTAGCGCTGCGTAAAGGGATAAACGTTTTTGTGGAAAAACCGCTGGCCAGGACGGCGGCTGAGGCGGAGCGCTTAATTCAGGCCGTGCAAAACAGCGGACGCCGGGTAATGGTGGGGATGCAGTCTCGTTTTCGCCGTGATGTGTTGGCCATGAAAAACATCCTCAGCTCCGAGGAATTGGGACAGCCTTTTTTTATCAAAGCGGAATGGTTGCTGGCCGACACCGGTTCCATGAAACAGAATTGGTTAAGTAAAAAACGAATCTCCGGCGGCGGGGTGCTCCTGGATTTAGGCATCCAGCTCATTGACGCTTCCTGGTGGTTGTATGGAAAACCCGAGGTTGTTTCCGTAAAGGCGGTTCATCGCCAACTTAACCCGAAAATAAAGGTTGAAGATTTTTTTAGCTTTCTGATTGAATTCAGCGAGGGGATGTCGCTCTCTGCGCAGGTAAGCTGGGATTTGCCGATTGACCGGAGCCGCTTCCAGGCCGAAGTGTACAGCGACTCCGGGTACATCCGCATGAACCCCTTTAAAGTACAGCGAGTGGAAAAAGGACGTATACGCTTACTGCCCTACCAGATCGGAATCAGCGGGCGCGAGATTCTCCGCGAGGCCTACCGCAACGAAATCGACCACTTTGTGGATGTTCTGCTGGGAAAAACCGGCCAACTGGGCTCGCCGGTAGATGACGCGGTGAAAATACTGCACATCACCGATGCACTTTACAAATCTATGCAAACAGGTTGCGAAGTACGTTTTGATCGCCGTGAGGAAAAATGACTGCCAACGGTTCTGGAAATGCCGGGTCGGGGTTTGTCCGATCCTTTTTCCGCAAGACATACCGCCGGATCGCCCTAATTGTCTGGATCATCCTGCCGGCGCCGCTTTTCAGCCAATCGCCCCCTTCAAACGAAACAATCCTGCGCGAAAAACTGTTGGCGCCTGTCCTTGAAGAAGTCGTTCTCCGGGTTCCCGCCCGGGGCAAAGTGGCCTTTCAAACAAAAATAAAAGCGGGCCTGGCAGAATGGCTGGTGCGAAATTTATCTGACAGTTGCCTTTCCCGAAATTATTTAGTTTATTCACCCCCGCCACAGGATTCCGGAAAAGTTTACCGCGTCGAACTCAGCGACGTAAATATTAAGCTGATTTACCGGGCCCGGGGCGGAAGGTTGGGGATTTGGGGCGGCGGTTGGGAACGACGCATCAACATGAGCCTCCATTTGGCAATTACCAAACCGGATGGACAAATGCTGGTCAGCCGGAACGTAGCCGGAACCTGGCAAGACCGAATTCAAAGTAAGGATATTTCACAAATCGAGAACCCGAATTTACCATTTACCGTAGGAACTAAATCGGATTCCCGGTTTATAAAACGCTGGCTTGAACCGGTTTTAGTGACCGGCGCAACGGCGACGGTGGTATATCTCTTTTTTAGTCTTAGGAGCGACAGATAATGAATAAACGCGGTATTTACATTCTTCTTGTAATCCTTTCAATGGCGGTTATTGTAAGTTGCGGCAAGAAACTCAACAAGCAAACCATGGGGCCGGATGAGTATTTTGAATATGCAAAAAAGAAGTTTGATAAAGGCGACTATTTTACGGCCGTGACCGAATTTACGGTCATCACTCTAAAATTCAGCGCCAACCCGGTGGTGGATGACGCCCAGTATTACCTGGCCGAATCTCATTTTAAGCAAAAGGAATACTTGATCGCCATTTCAGAGTATCAGAAACTTATCCGCGATTACCCGCAAAGCCCCTACAATATTTTATCTCAGTTTAAAATAGGGATGGCTTATTATAAACTCTCGTTGCGGCCGGAGTTGGATCAGGAGTATACCAAGAAGGCTATCCGGCAGTTTCAAACCTTTATCGAAGAAAATCCGACCCACGAGTTGAGCGATAGCGCCCAAAAATATATTCAGGAGCTGCGGGAAAAACTGGCTGCCAAGAAAAACCTGGCCGCAACCACCTATCGTAAAATGGGTATTTATGACGCCGCGGTGATTTACTATGATCTTATTATCCAGCAATTCTACGACACCTCCCCGGCTGTGGACGCCTATTATTGGAAAGCCGAATGCCTTTATAAAATGAAAAAATACCCGGACGCCCAGGCCGCTTTTTCAGTATTTATCGAAAAATTTCCGGATCACAAGCGGGTAAAAAGCGCCAAATCCCGCCTGGGAAGCATTATCGAGGAACTGAAGGCGTCCGCTCTCGAATCCGCATCATTGAAAGAGAACAATGGCCAAAACTAATATTGGCTTATTTGGAGGCGCCTTTAATCCGGTTCACATCGGCCATTTGATTATTGCCGAGACCCTCCGGGAAGAACTGGATTTGGCCAAAGTTATTTTTATTCCCACCTATATTCACCCCTTTAAGGCGCAAAGCCAGGTAGAAGAGGCCCGGCATCGCCTGGCAATGCTCCGGCTTGCCCTGGAAGGCAATCCTTATTTTGACTGGAGCGAGGTGGAAATTGAACGGCAGCAAACCTCTTACACCATTGACACCGTTCGTGAGTTTATCAAGAAATATCCCCGGGATGAATATCAGCTATTCTTTTTGCTCGGGGCGGACAACCTGGTCGAATTTCCGCGCTGGAAGCAGGTTGATGAATTAGTGGCCTTGTGCCAGTTTGTGGCCTTCGGGCGCCCGGGTTTTTCCCTGAACATTGCTCCGGAAGAAAATCATCTGGCCCGGGCGCTGGCTCGGGTGGAGTGTCCTTTGCTGGAAATCTCCGCTACAGAAATACGTTCCCGTATAAAAAGAGGGCGCAGCATCCGTTATTTAGCGCCGGAAAAAGTGCTCCGCTATATCGAAGCGCATCAACTTTTTCGGTGATTTGAAATCGTTTCGGAGCCGGGGGGCGGCAAATAAACCTTGCAAAGAAAAGTAATGCCGCTTATATTTTTTGATCGTTTAGACATATCTTAGCCACCGGAGGATGAATGGATATTCAAGAAATTAAACAACTTATAAAGATTTTTGAGAAAAGCGACATCGGTGAATTGGAGTTGGAAGAAGACGGCCTGAAAATCCGGATGTGTAAGAGCGCCCCGCCCCAATCCAATGGAATGATGAACACCGTATATGTTCCCACCCAGGCCCAGGCCCCCGCCCCGGTCGCC